>JBMZDT010000019.1:0-12691 GCA_049614505.1 Leucothrix sp. | reverse complement strand
TAGTGTTGATAGTATGATACTAACATGTGGGTGGCTTTATGATGCTGACACCCTTAAGAGCGGTTTGTCTGCTTGTGTATGAATGTTTTAGCCCAGACCTATTAAAGTCTAGGCTCTTCGAGCTGTTTCAGTTTGGTTTAGCCGCCACGATGTTTGAAGGAATCACGACGAAAGCTGTATAGCGCGGTGGGATCAACGGCCACATCAATCACGGCGGGCTTGCCACAGGCTAATGCGGCTTCAACAGCGTCATTGACTTCGCTGAGTTTGTTTACTGAGAATCCTGCAGCACCGTACATTTCAGCAACTTTATCAAAGGCTGGGCTACTGACATCTGCCCCAATATAGCGCTCACCGAAGAAGTCGCGTTGGTAGGCTTTTTCAGCGCCCCAGCAGCCATTATTCATAACCACGGTGACGGTGTTTATGTTGTGATCAACTGCGGTGCTGAGTTCTGATAAGGTCATGCCAAAGCCACCGTCTCCCATCAAACTTACAACAGGCCGTTCAGGTTGAGCGAGTTTAATGCCTAGACCACACGCAAATGAAAAGCCGACAAGGCCAAAGTCAAGTGGCGTAAACAGACTTTTAGGAGTGTGGTAATTCATGGCGTCTGTGGCTTGTAAACACAGGGTTCCGGCATCCATAGTAATGGCGGCGTCTTGTGGAATCACATCGCGCAATGTCTTAAATAAGCCGGATGGCTGCATCGGGCTGTCAGTCATGATTGCGTCGGCATCTCGCTTGGCAAGGTATGCTTTACGTTCTTGAGTAAAGTTTTCTGTCCAGGCTTCAATGGCGGCACGGTTCTGCACTGCATGTATAGCGCCAGTTAGTTGAGTGGCAACGGTCGACGCATCCCCCCAAATCCCCAGTTCAATTGGAAAGAAGCGGCCAATCGCTGTGGGCTCTAATTCGACATGAATGATTGCAGCGTCTTTGTTGATATTATCGTAAGTGTAAAACGTTGAGTTAAATCCTAACCGTGTGCCTAAGGCTAAAATAACATCTGCTTCTCTGGCTAAACGCGAGGCAACGGGATTGCCGCGTGGGCCCATTTGGCCAGCATTGAGTGGGTGGGCAAAGGGAATAGCATCTCCATGGCCCGGTGAGGTAACGATAGGGCAATTCATTGCAGTGGCCAGCGCAATTGCTTGCTCATGCCCGCCCGTATTTTTAATCCCTCCGCCTGCAATAATCAGTGGCTGCTTGGCTTTCATGAGTAAGGCTGCGGCTTGTGCGATAGCCTCTGATGAACCCGCGGGTAGGTGCTGAGAGCGATAGTTGTGGGGCTGCTGTAAACCACTTAACCCTTCATAGGTCGCCTGACCGGATAATACATCTCTGGGAAGGTTGATTTGTACAGGGCCACGGCGTGGTGTCATGGCCGTACGAAACGCCTCACGAAATAGCTCAGGTACACGTCCAGAGTCTGGCACTGTCCACGTTTTTTTAGTAACAGGGGTAAATAATGCCTGTTGATCAACCTCCTGAAAGGCATCGCGATAAACATGTTGCGATGACAGGGCACCGGCAATGGATACAATCGGTGAAAACGCAGCGGCTGCTTGGCTCAAACCAGTCACAAGATTGGTTGCACCTGGCCCGTTTTGCCCCGCAATAATGACACCTGCTTCGCCGCTGGCGCGTGCATAGCCATCTGCCATGTGCGTTCCAGTACGCTCATCATGGACACCGATGAAATTAATGTCGGTTGCATCGTAAAGTGCATCAAACATTTCCATGGTCGCTGAGCCAATCAGGCCAAAAACATGTTTCGTGTCTTCAGCTTTAAGGGCTTCGACGGCAGCCTGTCCGCCTGAAAGTGTTGGCATTATAGATTCCTTGATTGTAAAAAGTGCAGAAGGGGTTTGGTGAACAACTCAGGGCGTTCAACCAAACCCATGTGTTGCAATTTAGGGATAATCATTATTTCAGAACCCGCAATCTCATCCCCAATGCTCTGTGACATGGCAGGTGTACTGCCGCTATCATTCTCACAAGTAATGATTAAGGAAGGTGCGGTAATAGCAGGTTTTGGGCGAATCAGCTCAATCACACCGTTAGCAAGTACCATGCGGCACTGTGCGTAGACAGTGTGGTCGTTAGCCATTACCCAGGCCTTAATCATTGCTAGCATCGGTTTACGGGTTTCTAAAAATGAAGGGGTAAACCAGCGTATTAACGTCGCGTCAATTGTTGCGCCGGGGCCGCCAGCATCAGATTGGGCGGCACGTTCTTCAACCAGTTTTTGTGCTGCGTCCCCGCGTTCATGGGGTGAGTTTAGGATGCCCAGCGCGGATACGCGGTCTGGGTAATCCATGGCAAACCGTCGGTTAATCATGCCGCCAAGTGAAAAGCCCACTAGCGTTGCTTTTTCAATACCCAACTCATCCATTAGCTCGCGAAGCTGCTCTGAAAATGTGGTCAAGTTGGGTATCTCTGGCGGTGGAGCACTTTCACCATGACCGTACAAGTCGTAGTTAAGCACCGTATGCGCTTCCTCATACGCAGCTAAGTGCGAAGCCCACGTATCTCGGGTAAGCCCAAGGCCATGGATCAACACAATGACATCCGCATCCTTGCGGCCAGTGAGGCTATAAACGGTTCCGTTACTGCTAGTTTGTTTCATTGTAGTACGTCTCAACTAGGTACAAAGCGCATGGATTACTGATTAAACGCCAGCAGGGTTATCAACACTGCGGCCCATTTCCTCAAGGTCTTGATAACGATCACCAATGCGGTGATGAGGGTGACCACCAATGGAGGCACCCAGCGCCACAATAATTTCATCTTCAGCAGGCGCGTCTGGCACAGTAAGGTGAATGGTTTGGTAATGTGAACGGCGGCCGCCGTCGTGCTTATCCATTAGTGGGATCATCAGTGACGTCCCTGCTGCGCCACGCGTGTTAGTGAAGGCTAGGTAGGTTTTTGCACCCACAGCATCACGGTATTGGTTGCCAAAAAATAGTGTGTGCGTTAATGCCTGTGCATGTTCAATTTCTCCACCCATACCAACAATAGAGGCTTTGCCATAGCCTTCGATCCTTTCGCCGGTGACATCTAAGATCATTTTTGTTAGCAGTTCGCCCACGACAGGGCCAACGGCTCTGATTTCAGGGCGTAGATTTTCAACAAATCCTCGGCCAAACCATGGGTTTTTGATAATAGCCATCGCAGCAATTAGCTGAGTCGGTGTTTCAAGTGGCTTGCCGCCTTCAATGTGCGTATCTTGAATGTTAAGCAGCGTGCGGCGTATCTCAACAGCAGTAGTGTCAGACATTAATTATATCCCTTTCAATAGTGATTGAGCGCCGTCTCCAATTAACAGCGCCGTGGTAAATTGCGTTAATTATGCAAATGCAGGCATAACTTCATCAATAAATAGCTGCATCGAACGCTTCTGCTGTTCCATGTCCATGCCCATTGATGCGTAATAGAGGAAGGCGTCAACACCGAGTGCTTCGTAGCGCTTGAGCTTTTCAATCACTACCTCTGGTGAGCCAAACATTAAGTTTTCCTCTAAGCTTTCAGGGTTAACAAAGGCATTGCCTTCTAGCGAGTCCAAAGAGACTCTGTCAGGGAAGCCATTTTGCACGTCGCCATTTTTCATCATCAGATTGCCAAATTGGCTAAGCGTTACACGAATAGAGTCGAGTGCGGCCTGACGATCCGCCTCATTAGCGTAGACTGCACTGTGGCGCATCATAACGAACCGGCCGTTGTAATCCCCATCATGCTTAGCAATGGCATCATCCAGCTGACTTCTGTAAAGCTCAGCCTCCGAAAAATCTTTGGTCAGTGGCCAGCTCAAAATATTACAATGGTTCTTTACCGCATAGTCGAATGTAATAGGGGAGCGTGCTGCTACCCACATAGGAACCTTTGCTTGCAAGGGTTTAGGGCAAGAAGTGGACTTTGGAAACTGCCAAAACTTCCCTTCATGCGCGACATCACCTGCCCAGAGTGCTGGGAGCAGCGGTAGCATCTCCTGCATGTACTGCCAGCTGTCACTTTGTAATAAGCCCGGTTTCATACGGTCAAATTCGCGCTGATAAGCCCCCGAACCGAGCCCCATTTCTAAGCGACCACCGCTAATTAGGTCGACCATGGCCGCCTCTCCAGCAATATTAATCGGGTGCCAGTAGGCCGCATTAGCAACCCCGCAGCCCAGACGAATATTGTCCGTGTGTGAGGCCCACCACGTTAGCAACTGAAATGGATTGGGAGCAATGGTCATTTCCAATGCGTGATGCTCCGCAGCCCAAGCAATTTCAAAACCGCCTCGATCGGCCATTTGCACCATATCAAGTGTATGTTGGGCGACATCCTGCATATCATTACGGTCGTCTAAACGCTCTAGGTTGATGGCAAGTTGGAATTTCATTGGGTCTTCCTCCTGAACTTCTTGGTTCTAAATAATGGGTTTAGCGACCCACGAATTGACTCGCTAGTGGCTCACTAGATGTGTTCATCCATACTGTTTTGGGACGTGTATAATCTAATACTGCTTGGAATCCACTTTCGCGGCCATAGCCTGAGTGTTTCATGCCGCCAAACTCAGCAACTGGCGAAATCACCCGGTAGGTGTTCACCCAAACAATCCCTGCCTTTACTGCATTGGCAACACGCAGTGAGCGCGCACTGTCACGCGTGAAGATACCCGCCGCTAAGCCGTGTTTGGTGTCGTTTGCAAGCGTTACAACCTCGTCTTCATCGCTAAAGCGAATCACGCTGAGCACTGGGCCAAATAGTTCAGTGTCGACAATTCTTAATGATTGATTGGGGCACTCGATAATCGTCGGTTCATAATAATGACCACCAAGACCATTAGGCTGTTTGCCACCGCAGAGTAGTTTGCCGCCTTCTTCAATTGCAAAAGCGACTTCGCGTTGTACGTTGGCGAGTTGGTCGGCGGTGCAAAGAGGGCCCATCTCAGTGGCCTCATCCAGCGGGTCGCCAATGTTAACGGACTTAGCAACCGCGACCATTTTTTGCAAAAACTCATCCGCAATGGATTCATGTAGATAGAGTCGAGAGCCTGCAACACAACTTTGACCGGAAGCGGCAAAAATACCGCCTACAGAGCCGTTAACGGCACTGTCTATATCGGCATCATCAAATACAATAAAGGGGGATTTTCCGCCTAATTCTAACGAGACCTGTGCAAAGTTATTAGCAGAATTATGAATCACATGTTGGGCGGCCTGTGGCCCTCCCGTAAAGGCGACGCGAGCGACTAGCGGGTGAGCAGTGAGTGCCCTACCACAGGGTTCACCGTGCCCAGTAATAATATTGACTACACCCGCTGGGATGCCTGCTTGTTCGATGAGCTTGCCAAATTCTAACATGGCCGCTGAGGCGTGCTCCGATGCTTTTAAAACAATGGTATTGCCTGCTGCCAGTGCAGGGCCAATTTTGACCGCGCTTAAAAATAACTGAGAGTTCCAAGGAACGATAGCCGCAATCACACCTAACGGCTCACGTTTAGTGAATACAAATAAATCTGGCTTGTCGATGGGGAGTGTATCTCCCATGATTTTATCCGCGCAGCCCGCATAAAAATGAATGAACTCAGAAATATACTTCGCTTGCCAGCGGGTTTCCTTGAACATTTTGCCCGTATCGATAGACTCGATCTTTCCCAGCGCTTCAGATTGCTCAGCAAGCAGATCAGCAAGGCGCCTTAGGCAGTGCCCACGTTCAGTGGGTGTCATTGCTTTCCAAGGCCCGCTGTTTAAAGCACGATCGGCCGCGTCTACCGCACGATTCACGTCCGCTTCAGTGGCTTCCGGTATGCGTGACCATATGTCACCCGTTGCAGGGTTGCTGCTTTCAAATGTCTTGCCATCGGCGGCATCTACCCATTGACCATCTATAAGCATCTGATAGTTTTGAATAGGCATTATAATGAGTCCCCCATTTGACGGTAAGCACCATCAAAATAAAGCAGTGGATCGGGTTCACCGGCTACTACCGACACAACGCGACCGATAAAGATGCGGTGCGTGCCTGAGGTGACTGTGTCTTTGATTTGACAGAAAAAGGCAGTACTACCCGCAAGCATAGGGGCATTATGTTCAGCACTTGTATCTACACCCGATTGAAGTTCAATACCCTCAAAACGGTCGCTTACGGTGTCATCATGTCGCCCAGCGAAGCGATCAGAGGCCTGTTGATTGCTGGTTGCTAAGACATTCACACAAAAATGGCCGTTCTCGGCAACGGTATCTGCTATACGGCTCTCCCCATGTAGGCAAACCAGTACCGTAGGTGGGTCAGCTGAAACGGAACAAAATGCACTGACAGTGCCGCCATGGCGACCTGCTTTTCCATCCGTTGTCACAACGGTTACGCTGTTTGCAACAGCGCGCATGGCGGTGAGAAAATCACCTCGGTCAACAGCATCAGCGGTCTCGTCATTGCTGAGATTGTGATCGGATACTGCATTTGTCTGTGTCATTGCCTAATTCCATTGTTTTTGCTAGGTTATTGCGATTTTGCCGCAGACTTAAGTATCTGGAAAGCGAAATATTTTGTATTGTAAATCCTAAAAAATCGAATTGACTAAATTATGAACTTAGCTGGACTCAATACTTTTTTAGCAATTGTAGAAACAGGCAGCTTAGTAAAAGCATCTGAACGGCTATTTGTCAGCCAGTCTACAGTGACTTCACGCCTTCAAACGCTGGAGACTGATATTGGTCAGCCCCTGTTTCATCGTAAAAAATCAGGGGTAACGCTGACGGCGGCAGGGCTAAAGTTCAAACGCTATGCTGAAGCGATGACAGATTTATGGCGGCAGGCGCGTCAAGAAACCTCGCTGCCTATTGGTGTCAGTTCAGTGTGTAATATTGGCTGCCATTATGATTTGTGGTCACCTATCGGCCGCCCGCTAAGTGAAAACCTGCATCAACACTACCCAGAAGTGGCTTTGTCGTTTATGCCCGGCCAGCATGAGCAGCTCACCCAATGGTTGGCTACTGGGTTAATCGATGCGGCATTGAGTTATCGTCCGGTGTCACAGCAACATCAAACAATCCATAAACTGGGCTCAGAGTCGTTAATTTTAGTGGCGACCAAACCTGATAACCCTATGCGCTTTGACCCGCACTATATTTATTTTGATGCTGGGCAGGACTTTGGGCGAAAGCATGCGGCGGCTTATACCGATGCGGGTATTGCTAAAATTAGTTTTAGCTGTGCGAAGTGGGCGCTCGACTATTTAATTAAGCAAGGCGGTTCGGCTTATTTGCCAGAGTATTTAGTCAGGCCTTTAATACATGATAAACGGTTATTTATCATTGAAGAGGCACCAAAATTTAGCCGCATGGCTTACTTAATTACCAATGATGCCGCCGTGACGGAATGGGGTTGGCTAGACGCCTTATCCGAGCTTATCGGCTAAGCAAAATATTGCTTAAAGATGATTTATTTTTGGGCTATGCTTAGCAAAACATCAGGGGATTTAATAACGATGAAAAGAACAAAAATGATCCAAAAAAGCCTACTTGCGCTGACCTTAACCACTGGGCTTCAATCTGTTGCCAGTGCCGAATATCGCTGTGGCTGGTTGAATAATCCATCGCCCGATCAATATCAATTTATTGATAGAGACGCTTCTTGGGCGATTATGCAGCGTGGTGGCTACCGTCTACCCGCGCAGTTTATGAAGAACTTACCCGACCGACAGCCTAATGAATTTGTCCGTACCAATGGCAGTTACGGCTATTCTTGTAGCTGCATGAGTGTGACAACTGATGCACGTACCAAACGTATTACGTCTATTGTGTACAAAGGTAAACAAGTGTTACTAAAGCGCTGTCTGGAAGATAAAGTGATTGCTAAACGCAATAATGCAGCACTGCGCTCTGTCACACCAAGGAATCTTGCGAATCAGCGCAGTACTGCACGTAATTTGGCAGCAACTTCAGGTTCTTACACTGATACGCCAGTGATAGCTGGTGAAGCCGCTGCCGAGCCTACTCAGGGTTATTATGATGTGCCTCAGCTGGCAGCTAATAGTCCAGTCAGTACAGCAGCAGCAACACGCCAACCCGCAAAAGCCGTAGGGCGTAGCAAGTCGCACTATATTCAAGTGATTGTGACGTCGATTCCAGCGAAAGCTAAGCGCCTGAAAAGGACATTTGACAAAGCAGGTTTTAAAACCATTATCAAAGGGGTAAAAGTGAAGGGTAAGCTGCTGCATAAAGTTCGAGTGGGCCCTTACCCAAATCGACGTGCTGCACTAAACAGTCAAAATAAGCTACGCCAATCGTTTCGGAAAAACCAAGGCGTCCAAAAAAGTATCATCACAGGCTAGCCTAATGAGTCGTTGCCGTGTTGAGGTTAGCCACTTAAGCATCAATCCGACAATGACTCCAAAAAGGCAATCAGGTCATTGATTTCTGGCTGCGTTAGTCTCAGGGGTTTAAGCATTGCTTTGGTTTCAGCATGCAGTTGTTCTGTATCGATATTAACGTAATGTTTGATAACGTCTTCTAGCGTGGCCAGTGAGCCATTGTGCATGTAAGGGGCTGTCTTAGCGACATTTCTCAAGCTAGGAACCCTAAACGCGCCAATATTTGTAAGGGATGTTGCTATATTGCTAACAACCCTAGCGCCTGTTTTTTTAGGGTCATCATTGTAGTCAGAGTCTAAGTTAAATGACGACTGTTTTAGATCAATAATTCCTTGGTAACGGCCAGTATCAATGGTGCCAGTTTTGATAGAAGACACGCCGATATTATGAAATTCGCTGTTGCTAAACCGTGGACCAGAGTGACAAACGCTACAACGACCTTTACCCAGAAATATCTGCAAACCTCGCTGCGCCTCTTTAGAATAGTTGGCGGCTAATTTCCAGTCTTGAGCCTTGACAGCCTCTCGAAATTGATCAAAAGGCGTCTTTTGGGTAGTCAGCGTTTCTTGAAATGCAGCCAGTGCTTTGCCTATATTAATCAAGACTAAATCATCCGAGTGCGTTTCAATCTCACCAAAAAAATGATGGTAAGGGGTTTTAAACGTCGATGTTTGGATAATGTGGCGAAGCGTTTGCTTCGATAAATTCATTTCTTGATCGTTGAGAATAGGGCGTATCGATTGCGCCCATAAACTGTCATTGGCACCTGTCCAGCCAAACCAGCGCTGATAACGTACATTAAATAGGCTTGGGGTATTCCTGTCTAAATTCACCTTCTTTTCTTGGATGGCACGACCACTTGCGAATGCAGCAGCAGGGGCATGGCAGGACACACAGCTGCGCGTATTGTCGCCAGATAAGCGTGTGCTGAAGAACAAGCGTCGGCCAAATTGAATGGCTGCTTGGTTGCCTGATAGGCGGTTGCTTGGGTCAGCGACGGTGTCATGCGGCCAAGGGCCATGGGCTAAAACCTGTAAGCGTGTTTTTTGACTTAGCCAGATGGGAGTTTGATCGTTATTGTTAACAACGGCTGTTTTATTGGTACCAGATGCAGCAAGCAACGGCGTCATTATAATAACGCCGAGGCAACAGCGCAGAATTGTATAAACCATATGACTAATATTAGGCATGAAAAAGGCCTGAGGCAACACTGCATCAGGCCATAGACTATTATGAAAGGTTTTCTTTGGGTAGATAAACCCTAGCGTTTACGGAAAATAATGGATGAAATTGTATCATTGAAGCCATTGTTAACAAGGCATGAATCATTGCCTCTGAGTACGATTTTCTTACCGCCAAAGTTAACATGTTGATACGCCACTAGCTCGTAGCCAGCAGGTACTTTCATTGATGATAAATCATCATTTCTCATCCCCATGCGTTTTAGCGTATTGAGATTATAACGGCCCGGCGCTAGCCTAATTTTATATCCTGCAAAATTACAGTGCTGATAGACCGTTGCTTTAGGTGGCGGTGTTGCGCGTCTGACACGAATTGATGAAATAATATCGTTGAAACGATTGTCTACTAAACACTTATCGCCACTGGCTCTAATGATAATGGACTTCCCACCAAAATGATGGTGCTGGTAAGCAACAACTTCATAGCCTCTGGATACTTTGAGCGAGGAGAGGTCATCATTTTTAATCCCCATTCTGGTCAGCTGATTTAGGTCATAGTTACCGGGTGCAAGGTTGACGCGGTAGCCTCCAAAATTACAGTGCTGATACACCGTCGCTCTGCTAGGTGGTGCGATGCGCCGAACCTTAATGGATGAAATAATATCATTGAATTTATTATTGACTAAGCAGCTGTCATTAGCCCGCAGCTTGATCGCTTTTCCCGTAAAGTGATGATGCTGGTAGGCGATGATTTCATAGCCACGTCTTACTTTAATGGATGAAAGATCATCATTACGGATACCTCTGGCATTTAAGTCTCTTAAATCGTAGTTGCCAGGTGCCAAATTAACCTTGTACCCCTTAAAGTTACAGTGTTGGTATACCGTTGCATTGGCGAATGCTGTTGCTGGTAAATAGGCAGCGATTACCAGGCTGGTAACCGCTAGCAATTTCTTTAAGTGTTTCATGTTGTTTCCCTCTGCGAATAAATCTATATTATTTTTCTAATTACTATAGGACAGATTTATTGATCTCACAGAGAATAGGCCTCAAATTTTGAAAAAATAGTTATTAACGGCAAATTTTCACAATGTGATGAGGCCATTTTACAGGTTTTTATTTAGGTGCTTAATGCCTGTGCTGCGGGTACATATTCATGACCTAACGCATCACACACCGCTTGGTAAGTCACTTGACCTTGGTGCACATTTAAACCATTCATTAAGTGTGCATCATCTAAAAGGGCCTGCTTTAAACCTTTGTTAGCCAACGCAAGGGCAAACGGTAATGTCGCATTGTTCAGTGCCATGGTTGAGGTGCGAGCAACACCGCCGGGCATATTGGCCACACAATAATGAACGATGCCTTCAACCACGTAAGTAGGTTCTGCATGAGTCGTTGCTTTAGATGTTTCAAAGCAGCCGCCTTGGTCGATAGCCACATCAACGACGACTGAGCCGTCGCGCATTTGGCTAAGCATTTCACGCGTCAACAACTTTGGCGCCTCAGCCCCTGGAATGAGTACCGCGCCAATGACTAGGTCAGCATCTGTACAATAGTCACTAACAGCTTGAGCGGTGGAATAAACACAGCGCACACGGCCTTTGAATAATTCATCTAACTGACGCAAGCGTGGTACAGAGCGATCTAAAATAGTCACTTCAGCCCCTAGACCAACGGCCATTTCAGCCGCATGTGTGCCAACAACGCCGCCGCCAATCACCGTCACTTTACCCGGTGCAACACCCGGCACACCGCCTAACAAAATGCCTGAGCCGCCTTGGGCTTTTTCTAAATGATGGGCACCGGCCTGTATCGACATGCGTCCAGCAACTTCACTCATTGGGGCCAGCAACGGCAAGCCACCATGATTATCAGTGACCGTTTCATAAGCAACACAGCTAGCGCCTGAGTTAATCAGCATTTGGGTTTGCTCTGGGTCAGGGGCAAGGTGTAGGTAGGTGTAAAGCAGCTGGTCGCGCTTGAGCATGGCGCATTCATTAGGCTGTGGTTCTTTTACCTTAACGATCATGTCGGCACGGTCAAAAATTTCTTCGGGTGTCTGAACAATTTCAGCACCAGAGGCTTCGTATTGTGCATTGTCAAAACCGATGGCCGCGCCACCGTTATGTTGTACCATCACTTGATGGCCATTGTTGACTAACTCTCTAACAGAAGCGGGGGTTAAACCGATACGATACTCGTGGTTTTTTATCTCTTTTGGTACGCCGATCAACATGTTGTTTCCTCTTTAATTATGTTTGAAACCTCAATCTAACAATTCAATTATAGGGATAGTGTGCTAGGTTTTTTTCTGATTATTTTTATTAAAAAAGTAGATCTTTCTGTATATTGAAAATTATCAAAATAATCCACTGGAGTAGTGATGAAAAATAGCAATGATCAACTAAGCCGCATTGATAGAAATATTCTGGCTATCATGCAGGATGATGGGCGTATAACCTATGCTGAACTTGCTAGGCGAGTAGGTCTCACAACCACGCCTTGCATTGAGCGTGTCCGCCGTCTGGAGCGAGATGGTTACATCAAACAATACAGCACGGTGCTCAACCCTGAGCAGCTAGATGCAGGGCTTATCGTGTTCGTGCAAATACGCTTGGATCGCACATCAAAAGATACCTTTGCACAATTTAAATCGGCAGTGCTTGAGTTACCTGAAGTGCAGGAGTGTTATTTGGTCTCGGGGAGTTTTGATTATTTGATTAAAGCGCGCCTAGCGGATATGGCCGCTTATCGGGTGTTTTTAGAAGAGTCGCTATTGTCTGTCCCAGCAGTGCAGGAATCGACCAGTGTGGTTGTCATGGAAGCCATCAAAGAGACGTTGACGATTCCTATTCGGTGAGTCAGTCATGAGTTAATAAGAAACGCTTCTTGCTCTAGTCCTTTAGCGGTAATTTGTAATAAGTGATGTACTGACATTAACCGCTCTTTTTGCATTGAGTCGGGCAAGGTCTCAAGCTTTTTCAGCAGGCTTTGGTGTTGAGCAATCTGTTTTTGATGCAATTCAATGAGACCGTATCGATTGATAAAGGCTTGGGTGAGTTGACTGGGATAAAACAAATGCGCATCGGGGCAGCGGGTAAGGATTCGAGCATATTCTAGTAAGCCAGCATAGTCATAGTCACCA
>JBMZDT010000018.1:0-13215 GCA_049614505.1 Leucothrix sp. | reverse complement strand
GGTAATGTTATGAAATTATTAGTCCGTAATTTAGATCGTTCGACCTCTGAGAAAGCGCTACGGGCGCTGTTTGAAGCTTTCGGTGATGTTCAATCTTGTGATCTGGTCATGGACAAAGTCAGCGGAGATTCTAAAGGCTTTGGCTTTGTAGAAATGCCAACGGTAGGTGAGGCTAAAGCTGCAATGAAAAGCCTTAATAACAAGAAGGTTGGAGCCAATAACATTCGTGTTAAGAAGGCTGAAGATAAGAAAGTGTAGTGGTAAAGATCCTGATGCTCTTATCGTAATGTTACAAAAGTAGCTTCTCTGAGAAACGAGGAACTGCTTTGTAAGCTACATCAGCGATGGCAAATAAAGCGCAATTGCAGGCACCAACGCCAATAACAATAACCGGAATATATCTGCTATCCAAAACGGCGTAACGCCCTTGAATATCGTACTCACTGGCACATCTTTCAGCACCCCTTTGAGCACAAATACATTCAGCCCGATGGGTGGCGTTATCAAGCTAATCTCAGTCGCAACGACTACCAAAATCCCAAACCAAACCAAGTCAAAACCCAATGCTTCAACTACGGGTGCAAAGATAGGCACGGTCAACAAAATCATCGATAGTGATTCAAATACACAGCCCAGCACTAAGTAGATCGCAAGGATAATGAAAATTACCCCCAGTGGTGACACATCAAAGCCGTTCACGATAGTTAAGAGGCCATCTGGCAAACCCGCACGATTCACAAAATTTGAAAATATCATCGCGCCAAATACAACCATAAAAAGCTTGGCTGTGGTTAGCGTTGTTTCACGCGTCACGTCCATTAGCACAGACCAGCTTAACGCGCCACGCCACCCTGCAATCGCAATGGAGCCCGCTGCGCCCATTCCCGCTGCCTCGGTTGGCGTAAACGCACCAATGTAGATACCACCAATGACAAAAATGAACAATCCAAGCGTCGTCCAGACATCACGTAGCGCACGCAAACGGTCCATCCAACCACTTTTTTCACCTGCTGGCCCTGCGGTAGGATTACGTGAGACAACCCACATAACGGCCATCAGATAGAACAACACGCCAATTAATCCAGGCAGCACACCGGCAATAAAGAGCTTACCCACAGAAGCATTAGTGATTAATCCATAAATAACGAGTATGACACTCGGCGGGATCAAGATACCCAAAGTTCCACCCGCTGCAATCGAAGCGGTTGCTAGCCCGTCGTTGTATTTGTAACGGCGCATTTCCGGCATCGCTACTTTTGACATCGTGGCGGCTGTTGCGAGTGATGATCCGCAGATTGCGGAGAACATGCCGCAAGCACAGATGGTAGACATGGCCAAGCCACCACGGCGGTGCCCTAAGAATGAGAACGCCGCACGATACAGCTCTTTCGCCATACCACCGCGTTCGACCATTAGGCCCATCAAGATAAACAAGGGTACGACAGATAGGCCGTAGGACTGTCCCGCATCAATCACTAAGCGGCTGGCACTAGAAATTGCTGCACGGTAACTCGACAGTTCAGCAAAGCCAACGACGCCCACAAGCCCCAATGCAATACCCAGTGGCATCCGCATGAATGCTAGTATTAAAACGGCTGCAAAGCCAATCAGTGCTTCTGTCATAGCGCCCCCTCACCCTCGTCTTCTACAACACCCGGCTTTCGTAACATAAGAACCAATCTCAGCAAGGACATAAACGCCGCACTAAAAATCGATAAGGTGATAAATCCAACCACAATGTAGCGAGGTATCGCCAAGTATTCCGTCGTGTCGCCGTCTTCTAATGCCCGAATCGCGTAGTCATACACGCGGTCTCCTAGCATCACAGCAACGCCAATTGAAACCGCTAGGATAATGAGTGCTAGCACCCAACCAAAATAGCCTTTCTTTAGGAATGAAATGAGATCCACAATGATGTGATCACCTTTCAAAAACATAATGGGGAAGGAAAAGAAAATAATGCCCGCCATGCAGATACGCACCAGCTCAACCGCACCGATTAATGGCATCGTAAACAAGTAGCGCCCAACGACATCAACACACGTTAGCACAACTAGAATCAGTAGAATAACGGCTGCAATATTTGCAGCAAAAAGGCTGACAGTATTTGCCAGCCCTTCTGTTTTATCCAAAAAACTCTTCATTTAAATCAGCCCTATAGAGTTTTTTAGATTGGGTTACTTAATGTTTGAAAGTAAGTACTCAAGCGCCTCTTTACCATTAACACCACGCTCATCGACTTCTTTGATAACGTCAGCGCGGATGCCTGCCGTTGCTTCTTTAAAGTAAGCGCGCTCCTCATCGGAGGCCTCATTAACCTTTAAACCAAAGTCTTTTTGGGAAGTGGAAAGACCAACCAAATCTGCCTGATCCCAGAAACGACCGATAGCTTTTGCCATTTCCACACCCCGCACCTTATCAACACAGGCTCTGTGCTCATCAGACAACCCTTCATAAGTGTCATTACTCATAACGAGGCCAAACGAGGTTGTGTACATACCATCTGGATTAGACAGCGAGTACTTAGTTAACTCAGCGACTTTGAATGAGTACAACGTCTCAGCGGGGAAGAAAACACCATCCGCAACGCCAGAAGCAATTGTTTCATACACCTTAGGTGCTGGTACGTTAACGCCTGCCGCGCCCAGCGCTTTACCCACAAGGTTCGCTACCCCGCCGCCAACACGCAGTTTCATGCCTTTGATGTCTTTATACGATAGCACTTCCTTGGTGGTATTGAGCATGCCTGGGCCATGTACGAAATTTGCCAGTACTTGTATACCTTTCGCTTCTTTCGCTGCGGCTAGGTACTTTTCGTGAGTCATCTGGTAAGCACCAGAGATTTGCTCAGCATTCCCAGGGATACCCGGTAGCTCAGCGAGCTTTGTTGTAGAAAATTTACCCGGCGTATAACCGTGTACAATCCAACCCAAGTCAGCAACACCATCACGAATCGTGTCGTACTGTGCCGGTGGTGAGGCTAAACCATTTTCAATTTTGACCGACAAGCTCCCACCTGAGCATTCACTCAACTGCTCACCAATCCAAGGGAATACGTGGGTTGCCATGGTGTGCTTTGGGCCTGCCCAATGTGAAGCGACGAGCACTTTGTCTGCGGCAGTTGCGGCAGTTGCGAAGCCTAGCGCAGTGACTGCTGTGGCTATTGCGATAGATAGTTTTTTCATTTTTGTCTCCTGATTTCTTCCTCAATGTCTCAGAGTAAGTATCTAACTCATATATACGTGTGTCAACACGACTATTGGTTAGTTAGTTTAAGGAGGTGTAAATCTGTTGTGCTCAACTATGTGTTTCAAGCACAGGCATTGATTTAGTAATCTCATCAATTGCTTTAACTTGCTGTAAGAAAGGTTTGAGCAGTTCTAACGGTAAGGCGCTTGGGCCATCGCATAGTGCCTCTGAAGGATTTGGGTGTGATTCTAAAAACAATCCCGCAATACCAATCGCCATCCCCGCTCTGGCTAGCTCTGTCACTTGTCCACGGCGTCCACCGGATGCGGCTGCACCCGACTCTCTTGTTTGTAGTGAATGCGTTACATCAAAGATAATTGGCTTATTGCCACTGACCTGCTTCATTACGCTGAAACCCAGCATATCAACAACCAAATTATCATACCCTAGCAGCGTGCCACGATCGCATAGCATCACGTCTTCATTACCTGCTTCAGCGAACTTATCCACCACGTTACCCATTTGGTGCGGGCTTAAGAACTGAGGCTTTTTGATATTAATTGGCTTACCTGACTGTGCCATACTCACGACTAAATCCGTTTGGCGGGCTAGAAAAGCCGGTAGTTGCAGGACATCGGCCACTTCAGCAACGGGCTCAACCTGAGCAGGCTCATGCACATCCGTAATGATCGCAACACCGAATGCTTCTTTAACCGCACGAAAAATCGTTAACCCCTCTTCCATACCCGGACCACGAAAGGATTTAATTGAAGAGCGATTGGCTTTATCAAATGAAGCCTTGAATACTAACGGGATAGATAATGCGTCACAAACCTCAACATAATGCTCACAGACTTTCAAAGTAAAGTCTTGATTCTCTAAAACATTAATACCGCCAAATAATACAAACGGCAGGTCATTTGCTAACTCAATACCTGAAAATTTCATTATTACCCCTGAAAATAATTTTTATGATTATAGTTTAAGCTAGCCTGCACCAGAGCACAAAGCACGCACTCTGATACAGATAATCTCTAGGCGGCCGATGCTGTGTGCCAAATAAACGCATTCACGTCCATCATGTCTTTTGGCTTCAACTCAGACAGCTCTGTTGCGATATAGTCTGCGAATGATAATACCGACTCATACGTTTGCCAGTTAAGCTGCGCTTTGTAATTCAGCTCAAAACGGCAGATATCCGCAGTTTGTTGGATAAGTTTTGGCTTAACAAACAGGTGTTTCTTTGGGTAGAACACAAATAAGAAGTAAGTTGCTAGTGTCCATTTGCCTGCTCCCAACAAACCTAACACCGTTGCAAAACGTTCGAAGTGCTCTTTCATTGGGCCGTCACTGTAAAGCAAACCAAATAATGCTTTCGCAAACATTTCTTGAGAGCGCTCTTCTGCCAAACCATTTTTCAGTGCCAACCGTTCATTAGGAAGAATCAAAGACGTGGCATTGAGTATTTTAAGGACACGTGCTGTGATTTCTGTATAGTCAGCAACATCAATCAGCTCCGCAAATCGCGCCTTTGGCAGTAGGTCTACTGCAAGCTCATGTGCTTTGGTCTTCTGCGCGCGCTCATCCCCAACAAACTTTTCGTTGTCAAAGCCGTCAGCATACACTGATAAAAAGTTCTCGGTAAGTTTTGAAAACCGCTGGTACTTTGCACCGGATGTCGATACCTTGAGATTATCTAAACCGCCATGGTTTGACTCATCACCTTTTACTTTAACGGGCTGAACATATTTCAGCAGTATCGTTTTTTCACCCGCATCCACAAAAAAGACATCCACTTTTTCGCCATTACTGTTTGCCAGTACTTTCCCTAATCCCCAATCGTCCTTAATCGGATGCCTGACCTTATCGCCCTTTCTGTAGAACATTTTACCCCGCTTTGGCTCTCACCGTCCCTAGAATTCACACGTCAACCACTGACGTCCCTATTAACAGCTAAATTGCCCTAACAATTGTTGCCGCCGTTTAGCTAGTGTATCACTGTCTGACTAACATTTAACAATCCTGTAATAATCCCAAGTCATTTTTATCACCAAGCATTGCCTTACATACGCGCTAGCCAGTCCGGTTTTCATTCCCTTTCCACCCGTAAATTGCTATTATATAAGGCATTAATTCACCCTTTATATTTTGGTGATTTTCCCGTTCAAATAATACTATTTTAATAATTGGAGACGACTCTTCCATGGCCATTTTTGGAAAGCTATTTACGCTGATTGCCTTGCTTGCACTTGTTGCACTCATCAATCCAACTGGGCAAAGCTACTACCACTACGCAATCAATTACCCATGGATGGTGAGTACAGAAAGCGGGATTATGGCGCTTATCGGGGTTGTACTTGTGTGCATTGTGCTGTTCTTTTTCTGGTCAGCTTGGCGCACAACAGAGCTAATGGGGAAGTTTATCTTTTTTGTTCTCCTCGGTGTTGCTTGTTTTCTTGCTTTTACCACAGGCATTTTCAGCAACCGCTATTACACCTCATGGTTTGTTATCGCCGTGCTTTACAGCTTCTTCTTTTGGGGCATGTTCTACCCCAGACTTAAGTATTCGCTCTTCAAGACTCGCAGCGTTGACGATATGGACACTGAATAGCAACTAGCGCTAATTACTGACACTATCCCATGGAGGGAAAACGACTTCAGAAGAATCAAAAAGCTATCAAAATGTATGCCAATACTGGGAGGATTTAATGAATAGAAACACTAAGTTATTCATTGTCCTCCTGCTATGTGTTGGCATTGTTCTCTCAGTTATTTACAACGAGACGCTCTGGAATATCGTCCTGCTAGGGACGTTATTGGCTAAGAAACTGCTGTTTCAGGGTATTATCATACTCAAGAAGTTTTTCTTCAAAAAAGGCATCGCTTCTTGGTCAACGATTGCTTGGAAAAGAGTGCTTGCCAGTTCCGCCTTTGCACTCAGCAAGCGTGCCATTATCAACACTGCATCAGGGTTCTTTCAGGAGCGAATCGTCAAACCGCTGATTCATCCGCTCACCCGCTATCTTAAAATCCGCTGGCTTATGTTTAAAGAGTCCAGCCTTTGGAAAAAGATTACCACAGTAGTATTTGGCTCGGTTCCTGCCACTATTATCTTGTGGCTAGTGGGCGTTATTGACGCGCTACTCCTGCTGCTCAAGAGCTTTTCATTGGCAAAATTCTTAACGCTGATCTTAAAATTCATCACCACGTTTTTTGTGTTTTTTCAGGGGCTATGGAAGACCTGGATACAGCCTTACATTGACTTAATTATCGTCACCATACTGTTCAGTTTTATTGAGAAAATACCTGTTATTGGGCCACTGCTTCGGCGCGTGAGGATTACTATTAAATGGAAGTGGCGTCACTTCAAATACCGCAAAGAGCATGTTATCAAACGTCACGTCGATGCTAACGTCAATGCTTTTGGTGAAAAGATTCACAAACATGTGAATGCTAAAAAAGAGATTATGGCCGCTAAAGTACAGGACACTTCTCAAGCAAAACAGCCAAGCACCACAGACTCTGCCAGCAACAATCAACCAATAGATGTGGAAGACGCTGGGAAAAAGCATAACGACTGATGCGCGACTATTTTTTACCCAACATCGCCACCCCAATCATCACCAATACCATGCCACCAAAATGAGTGAGGCCAAACGGTTCGTCAAGCAATAGCACCGCCAATAAAATAGTGAAAATTGGTCCGACAGTGCCAACAATGCTGGTTCGGGAGGGGCCAATTCTCGCAATGGCTTCAGCCAGCAAAAAACTGGGGATAACCGTACTAAAAAATGCCAACAAAAAACCATAGCCCCAAATAACGGTACTCTGATTTAAATCGCTGAGATCATGCGTGATGGAGAAATGCACTGACATGTAAGCAATCGATGCCAGCATGGCAATAACGGTAAACAAGCGACTGCCCACTTTCGTAATGTAGACTTTACTAAACACAACGTAACAAGCATAGGTCAATGCAGCGGAAAGTACATACAAGACGCCTTTCGTTGCATTCGCACCGACTTCGCTAACTTCAAACCAATATAGCAACAACACGCCGCTGTAGGTCAGTAATAAAGCCAGTATTACCTGTCGACTGATGACTTCTTTTAATAACAACCAGCCAAGCAGCGTAGTCAACAACGGGTAGGTGTACAGAGTCAGCCTTTCTAGTTGTGTAGAAATGTAATTCAGCCCCTCCATATCTAGATAGGCTGATAGATAATATCCTATAAACCCAAGCCCACAGATAATTGCCAAGTCTTTGCTAGGTGGCAGTGATTTATTTTCTTTAAAGAGTAGCCAGCACAAAGTTGCAAGGTAAAATGGCAAGGCAAATAGTAAACGCAATGTCAGCAACGTTGTTGCATCAACGCCTTCTCGGTAAGCTAGCTTAATGAAGATCGCTTTTAAACCAAACATCGCCATTCCAATAACAGCCAATAATAAACCGATGCGAAGGTCTCTGGTTTCTAGGTCTGCTGGGTGGTTACTTGGAGTTTCTTTAGAGTCCCGCATAACTGTTCCTTGTGAACGATGGGGAGATCTTGAAGAGAAAAACAACCAAAGGGAAGTAGATTTGAAAAAGAATTTCGCTTTCTACTTCCAATTGATTAAGGAGGAGGAAATCATCTTACGTTGATTATATTACTCAAAACTTATCCACCCTACAAATGAAAGTAAATAACCTGTGAGTTTAGGTTTGCTAAACCATTAATTACTTCAGGATAACGGGGAGGTGCTTGTAACGAACCCAAAGCGGCATCAATTGCATTTGCAATTCCTCCGGTTTAACAGCCAGCCTTAGATTGGGATATCTCGACAATAAATTTTGAATGGCAATTTTCGCTTCCAAACGCGCCAAGGGCGCACCAAGACAATAGTGAATGCCTTGCCCAAAGCCTAGATGATGATTGGGCTGACGCGTGATATCAAACGTTTCCGGGCGATCAAACACTTCAGGGTCATGATTTGCCGCACCTAATAGCGGAATGACCATCGTACCCTTGGGAATAGTAACGCCGTGTAATGTCACCGCTTCAACAGCATAACAGGGCTTGGTGCCTTGTACTGGGCCATCAAACCGTAGCACCTCTTCAATCGCTGAATCAATCAGCTCAGGATTATCCCGCAAGCGCTGCAATTGTTCTGGGTGCTTGAGTAATGTGATTACTAGATTATTAATTAAGTGAACTGTTGTTTCATAACCTGCCATGATTAGTAAAAATACCATGCTGAGCAGCTCATCTTCTGAAAGTTTATCCCCTTCGCTTTCGACTTGAATCAGGCCAGTCAAAATGTCATCGCCTGGATTCTGGCGCTTTTCTTCAATCATCTCCCGCACAAATTTAACCAAGAAACGCATATCCCACAGCAGGGTTCGAATCAGACCCCAACCACTCAAACCATCGCTTAAAATGCGCATACCTCGGATAAATTTCGGCATATCACTGGCTTTCATCCCCATCATTTCACTAATCACAGTAACTGGGATGGGCAAAGAATAGGCCTGCATTAAGTCGACCGACCCATTCATCTCAGATTCTCGTTCTGCTTTATCCAGTAACTCGTGTGTTAACAATTCGATACGTTCACCTAACTGATTAATTGCACGAGAGGTAAATGCTTTGTGGACAAGATTTTTAAGGCGACGATGTTCAGGGTCATCTTCCGTAATCATGCTTTCCCCTAGTGCTTTAACTGACTTGGGCACTGGAAACGGCAGCTTACTACCGCCCGTTGCGGTATGGCGATTCCTGACAAAACGTGGATCTTTAAGTAAGCCAAGACAATCCTCATAGCGTGAAAGCAAGCAAACTTTCATAAAATAATAGCGTGAGAAATGCACGGGCTCGTTTTCCCGAAGCCATTGATAGTAAGCATATTTATTATCAGAGAAGTGCTTGCTGGTAATTTTAAATGGGAATTTCAAGTTTGCAGTATTCATGGCTATACATCCGCGATGATTGGTTTAGTATTGCGACGTAACATGATACATCTGACTCGCTAACCCTTAATCCGTTCTCAAGCCAACACATGATTTTATACATTGCTGAAAAACCTAGCTTAGGGCGCGCCGTTGCTGATGCGTTACCCAGACCGCATAAAAAAGGCGATGGATTTATTGAGGTAGCGAATGGCGATATCGTGAGCTGGTGCATCGGTCACTTACTTGAGCAAGCAGAGCCTGAAGCTTATGATCCAGACTATAAAAAATGGTCAACGGCTCACCTACCCATTATTCCAGAGGTCTGGAAACTTGAAGTAAAACCCAAGACTAAAAAGCAATTTACCATACTCAAAAAGCTCATCAAAAAAGCCGATGTACTGGTTAATGTTGGTGATCCTGATCGAGAAGGGCAAATCCTAATCGATGAAGTCATTAATCACTGCCGCGTATCGAAAGCTAAAAAGCTCAATACACAGCGCTGTTTGATTAGTGATTTAAACGCAAGTGCCGTTAAGAAATCACTGAGCAACTTGAGGAAGAATACCGAATTTATCCCACTCGCGACCTCAGCACTGGCGCGAGCACGCGCAGATTGGTTATATGGTATTAATATGACACGCCTGTGTACCCTTAAAGGCCAGCAATCGGGTTTTAATGGTGTACTTTCAGTGGGGCGCGTTCAAACGCCGTTACTGGGGCTAGTAGTGCATCGTGATCTGGACATTGAGGATTTTGTTTCCAAACCGTTTTACGACGTTATGATCACACTGACAACGCTGAAAGATGAAACATTTCAGGCGAAATGGAAACCCAGCGCATCCTGCGAAGATTATATGGATGATGAAGGACGAGTATTATCCAAAAAACTGGCTGAAACCGTCGTTGCAAAAGTCATTAATCAACCGGGTAAAATCACCAAGGTCTCGGAGCAAAAGAAAAAGCAGGCTCCCCCGTTACCCTACAATTTATCAGCCCTGCAAATTGATGCCTCCAAGCGCTTTAGCCTAAGTGCGAAACAGGTACTCGATGTATGCCAGCAACTTTACGAACGTCACAAGCTCATCACCTACCCCCGCTCAGACTGTCGTTATTTGCCCATGGAGCATCTGCGTGAAGCAAAGCAAGTAACCGGAGCGATCGCCAAAACCTGTAACAAGCTTAGCAAAGCGGTAGCACAGGCAGACTTAAGCTTGAAAACTAAAGCGTGGAATGACAGTAAAGTCAGCGCTCATCACGCGATTATTCCAACGATGAAACCTATGGATGGCAGCCGACTGTCTAAGGACGAAGCCAATGTCTATGAGTTGATTGCACGGCAATATCTGATCCAGTTCTACCCACCGTTTGAATATGCAGACAAGCAGGTTGATACCGAAGTGAGCGGCGGTTTATTTATTGCAAAACAAAAAGACATTCTGGCACAAGGATGGAAAGTCTTATTTCCACAGAGTAAGTCTGCAAACCAACAGGGGAAGTCGGGAGCAGGTAAAACAATGCCGGTATCCTTGGCAACCGATGCGGCTAGTCAATCGCCTAAAGCGGCTAAAAACACCACTCAAGATAACGCTGGATTTTCTTCAAAACAGCTACCAATGGTAAAAAAGGGTGATGATGTACACTGCACCGATGCTCAATTAGTCGAAAAGCAAACAAGCCCACCAAAGCACTTTACGGATGCAACATTGCTTGGTGCGATGACGGGCATCGCACGTTACGTGACTGACCCTAAAATCAAAAAAGTGCTGAGGGAAACTGATGGCATAGGCACGGAGGCCACACGTGCCGGCATTATCGAATTGCTATTTAAGCGGGAGTTTGTAGCGCGTAAGGGTAAAGAAATCAGGGCAACCATGATTGGCAGGCAGTTGATCACCAGTTTACCTGAAAGTATGGGGCACCCTGATATGACAGCACACTGGGAATCGCAACTAGAAGCTATTTGCCAACGAGCCATGAGCTATGGGGGCTTTATGCAGCCCATGACTCATGGTTTGCAGCAGCTGATTAATGATGTGAGCGCTGTGCAGTTTTCTGGCTTACAGGGCTTAGGTAAAGCACCTAAACAATGGGGTAAAAAGAATAAATTTACCAAGAAAAAAACACCTGCAAATAAAAAGAAATCATGAGTGAATACCTAAAAGGCCTCTTATTGACCGTTGTTGGCGTGCTGATCATCACTCCCGATAGTTTGTTAATTCGATTGCTCGAAGCCGATAGCTGGACTGTTATTTTTTGGCGCAACTCATTAAGTGGATTGGCTATTTTTATCGGCTTGCTCATTTATTATCGTGGTGATTTTTTCAAAAAAATGCGGGGCATTGGTTGGGCTGGATTAATAATGGGTGTGATATGGGCCTTGGGAACATTTTGCTTTGTGTATTCAATCCAAAACACATTGGTTGCCAACACTCTTTTCATTGTCAGCACCTCCCCTATTTTTGCAGCGCTCATTGCTTGGTTAATACTGGGCGAGATTGTATCTCGACGCACTTGGCTAACCATTGCTTTCAGCCTATGCGGCATTGCGATTATTGCATGGGGTAGTTTGGAGGGCGATGGCCAAGGCTCGATCGTAGGCGACTTGGCTGCACTAGTGACCGCACTAGCAGTCGCCATCAGTTTTAGCATCGCGCGCCGCAATCGCTCTGTGAGCATGATTCCAGCGATAGGTTTATCCTCAATAATGGCAGGGCTCGTCGCATTTCCGCTGGCGATGCCAATTGCTGAATCTATAGATAAAGCCGTTCCAATTTTATTGCTGGGACTCGTTGTTGCCCCCATTGGTATGAGTTTGCTAGTGATTGGGCCTCGTTATTTACCCGCTGCGGATGTGAGCCTATTGTTACTACTCGAAGCTGTGCTCGGGCCGCTATGGGTGTGGTGGATGCTTAAAGAATTTCCGGGTATTTATACACTAATAGGCGGAGCATTTGTGCTGCTGACGCTTGCGATTAGTAATGCCATTCCGCTGATAAAGCGACAGACGCATCGCCCTCATCAACGTTAGCTGGTCTGCCTCTCTTTTCGGCACCGCGAGTTTAATCCTTAAAATGATCTTCATACGTTCGCGCAACCTCAATCCCAGCTGCGATTATGATCCCCAGAAAAATTAATATGCACAATATTGTAACCATGGCAGCCCCCGCTAAGTAGACGACTACAAAGATGGTGAATCGTCTTATGCAAATGGTTTCCTCTTTGCATACCTTTTGGAGGTTAGTTTTCGTCAGTAGTTGCATTAATCATGAAATACTCGCTTAAACTAACTATTTACCCCTATGCAAAAAGCGTTGATCAGAGTTATCAAACGCATTATTATTCCAACTAATCTGACGCATTGAATATTTAGGCTTCAGATTAACAATACATCAAGAGAGGGACTGACGTCCTCGCCAACCTGCTTACCTGAGCAAGGTGGTTGCTTAATTGCGATGTGGTCGACTCTGACAATTAATCAGGAAAAACCCACCAACGTCAGTTCTCATATTTACCATTATGGGAGCAACTCATGTTTGAAGCACATTTCGCTGAACCAGAAGACTTTCAAGGACTGGCAACGGTCACTCATTCTTGGTCTAAAACTTACTACCGCAGACATAAAAGAAGTTTTCAGCCACTGAGGATTTGGTTTGCTTGGGGTAGGCGCAAAGTTAAAGGCGTTGAAATGCAGCGTAGGCTATTTATCTATATCGAATATCAGGATATGCAAAACCACAACCAGTATTGTTGCCTGGAAATTGCTAAGACTATTTCAATAGAGCAGGCAATTGGTTTGGCTATCAATGTAGATTTAGGCCAAAGCTAGTGAAGTTAACTGAACTGGCGAGTATAAAAATCCGTCAGTTCATGCTTAGGATTTGGTGCTAGGTAGCTCCAACCAGTCCGAGTGTAATGACGAACTGCACGCTCATTCGCTCGACTCACAGACAACATAGCAGCCTGACAGCCTTGTTCTCTGAGCACCTGAAAAACGAACTTTTGAGCTTCATCAGCCACACCCAAACCTCTAAATCCTTGAACAAGATAAATCAAATGAACATAACCAGTATTAGGTTTGTTTGAAAATGACCTAAATT
>JBMZDT010000017.1:0-13396 GCA_049614505.1 Leucothrix sp. | reverse complement strand
GAATTTTGTTCGGGGGTAGTGAAGTCCTAGCCCCCTATTTCTTTTTTAGCTAGTTTTTTGTTTATCTTGAGACGATAAATTAAAATAAAAAGCCAATATAAATTAGATTCTCTGAGATTGGCTTAAATCAAAAAAGCAGTGTTGAAATCGATTCTGTGCGAATTTCAGACGTTTGTTACAATGCTAAATAGGCGAGCCTGTCGATGAAAAAGGTTGTTTTTAGCCCTCTGCGCCCTATTTTTGAGTTAATTCTAAGCAAAAACCGCAAAAAAATGGTATTTTAAGCCAAAAAAGATGGATTTGATTTCAAACAAAACACTACTTAAACAGATTTTTTATTTTGAGTGATGTTTGGAACACATCAAGTTTTTAAAACCACACCGCTTTAACTCTTTCTGCATTGAAAATACATGGTTTCGTCAATAGTCACACTGCTCTAATAACATCAGGCTATACAAGTAAAACGTATAATTTTATAGCACATTTGGTGAACCTTTGTGCATAATAAGTGCCAAAAAGTAACCTAGTACAAGGAATGTACTAAACTCACATTGGTTTCTAACACGTAACCATTTTAAAAGGACTCAAGAGCAATGAAAAACTATGGATACCCCCTACTACACATAGCAATCTGTCTGTTCATAGGCGTGTCCAGCGTCTCAGCCGCTGACAGAATTGCTGATATGCAGAACAATAAACTAAAATTCATTCCCGGAAAATGGGTGCCAAGCAGCACATTCGTTAGAAAAAGCACTTACTGCTACCGCGAGTACATCTGTAAACCGACAGACAATGTACGGTTTGGGCGTAATGTAAAAATCAAAAGCACTAAATTACAACGTCGTAAAAGTGTCTGCATAGGGCCTGCCGAGAATTGCCAATGTAAAACGGCACCGCCAACGTTGGCTTGCGAAGTAAAATTCTTGAAAAGGCGTTAGCATCTCAGCCTGCTAGGTGATTGATATGGGATTTAAACAGGCGGTATTAACCCCATACCGATCGCCATCTTGCTTACTTCAAGTAACTGTAATTGCTTAAAATAATGTCAAGAATAGAAAACTTTAATGTTTGAAAAACAGGCGATTCATCTTGCATTTAGATTTCTTACTCTAGTATTTCCCCAATAAAAAAATAATGGAGGGTTAGAGCTGTCAGGCTCGGCCCAATTGTTTGAACCAATGCTACAGGGCTGGCATGGGTTGACTCACAAACACATCAAAAAAGGGATTATACGAAGATGTATAAGAAAATCATGAAGGCAAGTCTGGGGTGCCTGTTTGCATTGTCTTTAAGTTCAGTCGCTAAAGCACTACCCAATCACAGTTCTCCGCTGGGTATTAATACAAATGAAGCGCTCGAAAATAACAGCAGTCTGCCATTTGTAGACCTGTTTCGGTTGTCAATGCCGTTTGATGAGGCACGTCCGTGGTTTACCAAAGGAAATGTGCGCTATGACCATAATGGCTGGCCTAATCAATTAAATGGAGGCAAAGCGGGTACGCGTTTTCTCAATCAAGTTGATCCACGCGCATTGCCGCCGGGGTTGTACACGGTACGTTATGAAGGCCAAGGGGCAATAAAGTACGGTGCGAGTGCGAAGCTCATCCGCCGCCAACCGGGTTTGGATTTGATTGCCCTACGCCCGATGCCAGATAGAAAGATAACAGCGACATTAACAATTGAGCATACCAACCCGCGCAATCACCTGCGCAATATTAAAATACTGATGCCTGGTGGTATTTGTGCCAATAATATTTTCCGCCGCGTGGCTAATGCGAGCCAATGTCGGGGTAATTTTCAGGCATTTGCAAACCACTCACACCATATTACCTTTAATCCAGACTACCTAAACTTCATGAAGGACTTTAAGGTACTGCGGTTTATGAACATGGGAGGAATCACGCGTAATAATTTGCAGCACTGGTCACGTCGCCCGACACCTAAAAAGTCTACTTGGGGTGGTAAAGAAGGCCGTCGTGGTGTGCCCATTGAAATTATGGTGAAGCTGGCTAATCAGCTCAATGTTGACCCATGGTTTAGTATTCCACACAAAGCGGATAATGATTTTATCAAACGTTACGCTCAATACGTTCGTCGCCATCTGAAGCCTAATTTAAAAGTGTATGTTGAGTATAGTAATGAGACTTGGAACGATGTGTTTGTCCCTCAGGCTGAGCACATGAAGCAAACAGGTGTGCGTTATAAACTCGACAAAGACCGTCGTAAAGCGGGTGCAAAATACTATTCAATGCAGAGCATACGCATCTTTAAAATGTGGGAGCAAGCATTTGGCGGAAAACAACGTTTAGTTCGCGTTATGGGTGGTTTAACAACCGATACTAACCTATCTCACACGCTACTAAGTTACCGCAATGCTTACCGCAATGTTGATGCGCTAGCGGTTGCACCCTATTTCTACGTTGGCCAAGAACGCATGCGTCGCATCCGCAGCGTAGGCCATGTTTTCCAACAATTGGAAGCGCGTGATAACCGATATTCGATTCAAAATACGCTGACTAAAGTAAAGCAGCAGGCAGATATTGCAAAAAGCTATGGTGTGGATTTAGTGGCTTATGAAGGTGGGCAGCATTTTGTACACAGTAAAACCCATTCGGTGACTGAAGGTGCGACGCCTCACTTGATTCAAGCCAACCGTCACCCGCACATGGCAACCTTGTACAATCGATTACTACAAGGCTGGAAAAAAGCCGGTGGTAAGCTCTTTGTCGCCTTCTCTGCACCACGTCCTTACACATGGCATGGTAGCTGGGGCGTTAAGGAGTACATTAATCAGCCAAATAATCAAACGCCTAAGTACCGTGCTTTGATGGGATTCTCACGCAGCAATCCTTGTTGGTGGCCAGCTTGCCGTTCTTCAAAGGTGAGACGCTTACCGAAGCCATCAAGTGTTGCTCAAGTAGGTAACCCAGAAGATGGTCCAGATTTACTAAAACCACAGACTGTGCGTATTCGTAAACAGGGCAAATCACGCAACGGGCTTCAATATGCAGCGGTTAACCGAATTGGTACGTTGATCAAAGGAACAATTCAAGGCCATCGTGATTTGTCAGGTACGTGGCGCTCTAGCTGGGACGACCATAATTTGTATGTAAAAGTTAACATTGTTGATGATCGTCATGTTAAAGACTCGTTTAAGCCTTGGGCTGATGACTCGATCGAGCTTTACATCGATGCAGATGGCAGCCGTAAAAGCCGTTATGATGGCTGGAATGATTTCCAGCTGACTTACCGCCTATATGACCAGAAGCTAACGGTCGGTGGTAACACACCTAAAAACAAGATCCATGCCGTGCGTCACAAAATGGTGAAGTTGGCTAATGGTTATCAATTGGAAACCAGCATTCCTTGGAGCACGCTTAATGTACGTCCCAAGCATGGACACGTTGTAGGTTTTGACATCCAAGTGAATGATGATGACAGTGGTAACCAGCGCGACAGTAAGTTGGCTTGGAATGCAAAAACAGACCAAGCTTGGAAAAATCCGCGCATGTTTGGGCGAATGATTCTTACTAATTGATTAGCGTTTACTAAGAAACAAACGACATCAGGCAGTGTCTAGAAGCTTTAGTCACTGCCTGACAATGGGCAGGTACTTTGATAATAGCTATAAGAAATGGAGCATATGAAAATTTTATCCCCTACCTCACTCACAACCTCTTTCCTTCGTATCGCCCTCCTCTTTTCTCTCTGCTTACCCCATCTGGCTAAGGCTGATTTACTGCCACCAATGCACGAATATGCCAATCACACGTCACCGCTTGGAATTAACACCAATGAGGCGATGGAAGTCGATGCGAGCTTGCCATTTGTGGATTTATTCCGTTTTGCTTTGCCGTTTGAAGAAGCGAGACCGTGGCTGACTAAAGGTAATATTGACTATGATGCGAATGGCTGGCCTAAGCGATTAAACGGTGGCAAGGCTGGTACACGTTTTCTTAGCCATATCCCTGCTAAAGCGCTACCCAAAGGCGTTTATACTGTACGTTATGATGGGCAAGGTGAAATTCGTTACGGTGGGGGAGCAAAATTGGTTAAACGCCTCAGGGATCGTGACTTAATACGCTTTGAGCCTTTGCCTAATCAAACAGTGACCGCCACCTTAATCATCGAACAATCCAACCCTAAGAATCACTTGCGTAATATTCGTGTGTTAATGACCGGTGGAATTTGCGCGAATAATTCGATGTACACTGTGCACGACCCGTCGGTGTGTCGCGAACACCCTTTTATGTCTTTTGCCGATCATTATCAGCAGATCATTTTTAACCCGGACTACCTTAACTTTATGAAAGACTTTAAGGTCGTGCGCTTTATGAATATGTCAGGCATTACTCGAAACAATATTCGTCACTGGAATGACCGACCCAAATTGACTGAAGCGACTTGGGGAGGTAAAGAAGGTAACCGTGGTGTCCCCATTGAGATTATGGTGGAGCTGGCGAATCAGCTCAACATTAACCCATGGTTTAATGTGCCTCATGCTGCCAGCGATGACTACATTATTAACCTAGCCCGTTATGTCAATCAGCGATTAAAACCGTCACTTAAGGTCTACCTTGAATATACCAATGAAGCTTGGAACAATGTGTTTGTGCCACAGGCTGAGCACATGAAGCAAAGCGGTACTCGACTGAAGCTGGATACCGATCGGCGAATTGCTGGGTTCAAGTACTACTCCATGCAAAGTGTGCATATGTTCAAACAGTGGGAGAAAGTATTTGGGGGCACGAGTCGCTTGATACGTGTGCTGGGAGGACTAACCACCGACTTAGCGATGAGTGAGACACTCCTGGCCTATCGAAGTGCTTTTAAACATGTCGATGCCTTAACCATTGCACCCTACTTCTATATTGCTCAAGATCAACTAGCGCGGGTCAACAGTGTGGATAGCGTTTTTGATTTGTTAAATCGACCTGATAATCGCTACTCCATTAATAACTTACTCGAAGTGATTGCTAAACAGGCGCAGTTAGCCAAAGCCTACGGTGTTGATTTGGTGGCATATGAAGGCGGCCAGCACTTAGTCGATCATAAAACACATAAACTCACAGAAGGTGCGACCCCTCACCTAGTAGCAGCTAATCGTGATGCCAGAATGGCGCGTGAGTATTACCGTTTCCTGTCAGGTTGGAAAGCAGCAGGAGGCAATCTATTCATCGCATTTTCAGCGCCCCGCCCACACACCTGGCATGGCAGCTGGGGCATTAAAGAATACATTAACCAAAGTATTACCGAAGTGCCTAAATACCAAGCCCTACTTGCCTTTAAACGTGGGCAAGGATGCTGGTGGCGAGGCTGTGAAACAGGTCAACTGCTGAGTCACCCTAAACCGATGCTAGTGCCAAAGCACCTAGCCACTGGGCAAAAGCCTGTTCAACAAAAACCAGCCTCCGTTGCCATCTACCCACAGCGTGAGGGTATCCATAAAGCCAAACCTAACCGCATTGGCAAACTGATTGCGGGCACCATTAATAATGCAGGTGACCTTGCAGCCACATGGCGTTCTTCATGGGATCAGCAAGGGCTAAATATCTGGGTGGGTATTCAAGATGACAAGCATGTTAAAGATTCGCCAATGGCGTGGTCTGATGACTCGGTCGAAGTTTATATCGATGCGGATGGTAGTCGTGATAAAACGTTTGATGGGAAAAACGACTTTCAACTGACTTTCCGCATGAAGGACCAAACAATTGCCATTGGGCAAAGCTCCCCTGTGCGTGATACACGTATGATTCGCCACCAAATGACAAAAACAAATAACGGTTACCGTCTGGAAGCCAGTATCCCCTGGCCAATGTTAGGCATCTGGCCAAAGCCTGGAATGCAGATTGGTTTTGACATCCAAATCAATGACGATGACAACGGTGATCAACGTGATGCCAAGATTTCTTGGAACGCTGTGTCGGACGAGGCATGGAAAAACCCTCGATTATTCGGGGAATTAGTAATCAAAAACTAAAATAATTAGGGTTTTCAGCCAGTTATTAGCCATCTAGTTTGAACATTTCACTAAATTAATCTAGTTTACTAGGGCGAGCTATTTCATTCGATAGTTGCTCGCTTTTATTAACTAGGTATGGGAAGTCATTATGGAAAGTTTATTACCCCTGATTATTCAGCTAGTGAGCGGTGCAGTTGGCGGAAACGTCATCGGTTCTGTGTTTAAAAATCTATCGCTCGGCGGCTTGGGTAACTCGATTGCGGGTATAGTTGGCGGCGGTATTGGTGGACAACTCCTCGGCATGCTTGGCATGGGTCTTGGTGGCGATGCAGGTAGCATGGATGCAGCAGGAATCTTAGGTTCTGTTGCAGGTAGTGCTGTTGGCGGTGGCGTACTGATGACCGTAATCGGATTTATCCGTAAAATGATGGGTAAATAATCCACGATTATGTTCCAACCTGCTCACATGGACTGTGGGCAGGTTATTCAATCTTCAGTGCTTTAATGTGTTTGACCAGCACTGGAAAAAACGCACGAAAGGTCACTTCAATCAATTCATACTGATTAAGCACTTCACTGTAAGCCTGATCTAAATTATTCTCAAACCGTATTCGCTGGCTAATCGAGATGAGTGTTTTGTCGATCGTCTGTTTTGACGTATAGCTTGCTAGCCACCCATGCTCCGCCATTCCCCGCAAACGATTCTTCATAAGATCTGGCATGTATTGTTCAGCTGCTACGAGCTGTTGATGGGCGCGCTGAGTAAATTCGGTTAGCGCTAGCTCGTGATAGTCCTGCCATGACTTCGCCAACATATGATCAAAACTGACATCTAACATGATGGGAACGAAACGGCGAAAGGCTGGATCGAATTCCGTTCGTAGTGATTTGATCGCAGGATAGTGGTCTGTGAATTTATCGGTTGCTCGATGATTAGCTATCCCATTAAGTATGCTGTCGGGCTGTATCGACAAGTCCGCCTGCTTGAGGAAATCCGCCATGAGATTCCCGGCCTTAGATAAGCCATTGTCTTGTGACAAATACAGGTGTGCTAAGTAGTTCATTGGTAAACCATTATTCAATAGTTATTAATAAATCACGCATAAAAATCGTCCAAGGTATCAATGAAGGTAGACAGTTGTGCTTCTGGCAACTCGTTGATACCAGCCGCCGCTTTGCGCCCACCACCGGATGGGAACTGTCGACAGATTTCGTCAGCCCCTGTTTTATTATTAAGCGGTGCACGCACACTGACAAGATAGTGACCGTCTTGTTTTGAGGTCACTACAGCATGTGCCCTATCAGGGGATTGATTCGCTAGCGCATTGCCGTAAACACCGCTGACACGCCGTGCCCAAGCGGCATCAGGCAGCATAAATACCGCACTTGCTTCACTTTGATGGGTCGCAGTGGTCTGTTGTGCTTGCTGCATATCATGTAGATAGCCTTGTTCTAACTGCTCGAACGTTGTTTTGTCTTCTGCAAAAAAATCAAACGGGCTACTAAAGGCTTTCATCGCTAGAAACAGTGCATCGGGCGCAAAATGTAAATCCTCAACGGTTGCACCATAGCCGTTGTAATTCATATAGATACCAAGGTTTTCTAGCTGCTGCATTTGAGCCTCATCCAAATCACTAGCGCGGCTTAAGGCCTGCCCTACTTGCTTAAGGTTGTCACCAAAAGCACCCACAATAGCCCACTGCTGAAAAGCCCCTTGAAGGTGTAAATTGACTAAGCTGCTCGTACAACAATCAGCGGCCATATTAATATTGGTATGCAGTTTTGGATGGAAAAATTCAGGACTACCTGCAAAGTGGTGGTCAAAATAAATCACCTCGGCCCCTTGCTCAAGCACGCTTTCTAGCCCTTGGCGATTACTATCCAGTGAAATGTCTAACACAGTGATGCGATCATCCGGGCTAGCTGACACGCGATTTAGTAGTTTAATATCGCGCTTTACCCCAGTGACTAGCTCGCTTTCAACCGGATTTGCATTGCGCAGCTGAAGTAAGGCGCAAATACCATCAGCATCACCATTAAAAACATCGATGTGTCTCATATCTGTACATTCCATTACTCAAGTAATTGTCTAAATTAACGCAACCAGCAAGATTTAGATAGTAATGTAGATTAGTCAGGTGGATCTGATATCATCGCATCGCCTTTCAAGCGATCTGAGAATCCGTTTTTATATGCATGGTCTAAATCCCCAACAACAAGCGGCCGTAGAGCATATTGGAACCCCTTTACTTGTACTGGCCGGTGCAGGCAGTGGTAAAACGCGTGTTATCACAGAAAAAATTGCCTGGTTGATTCGCAAAGCGGGTATCCATGGGCGCAACATTGCCGCAATCACCTTTACTAATAAAGCGTCTCGCGAGATGCGTGAGCGTGCCACGCAATTATTAAGCAAAGAAGAGGCGCGCGGCTTAACCGTTGCAACCTTTCACAACCTTGGCTTACAAATCATCCGCAAGGAGTATAAAGCCCTTGGCTATAAGTCGGGTTTTAGCATTTTAGACGCGCAAGATACAGGCACTATTATCAAAGAATTGATGATGCGTGATGAAGATGCGCCTGAGCCAGATGATGATTTTCGGTGGATCATTTCACGATGGAAAAATGATTTTATCTCGCCTGTGAAAGCGTTTGAGCTAGCCACTACACCACAAGAATTGTTAGCAGCCAAGGTGTATCAACGTTATCAGCGGCAGCTTAAAGCCTATAATGCCCTCGATTTTGATGATCTCATTGTTTTACCAGTACAACTGTTTGATGCTGAAAAAGATATCTTATTGAAATGGCAAAATAAACTGCGGTACTTATTAGTCGATGAGTACCAAGACACCAATACCTGCCAATATCGTTTAGTTCAGCAGCTGGCAGGCTTGCGCTCTGAGATTACCGTAGTTGGAGATGATGATCAGTCGATTTACGCATGGCGTGGTGCAAAGCCTGAAAACATCAACCAGTTGCAAAAAGACTACCCCACACTAAAGCTTGTAAAACTTGAGCAAAACTATCGCTCTACTTCCAGCATTTTGGACAGTGCAAACCACTTAATCGCCAATAACCCTCACCTATTTGAAAAGAAATTGTGGAGTGCCTTGGGCAGTGGCGACAAAATTCGCATACTACCCTGCCGTACCGCTGAGCATGAAATTGAAAAAGTGATTGCTGAAATCATGAAATACCATTTTCGTGATAAAACAGAACATAAAGACTTTGCCATCCTCTACCGCAGCAATCATCAAAGCCGTTTATTTGAGCGCTATCTGAGGCAAAACAACATTCCTTATAAAATAAGCGGTGGCACCTCGTTTTTCTCACGCGCAGAAGTTAAAGACACACTGGCCTATATTCGTTTGATTTCAAATCCTGCTGACGATGCGGCTTTTTTAAGAGTCGTCAACACACCCAAGCGCTCTATAGGTGCCACAACGTTAGAAAAGCTGGGTGACTATGCTAATGAGCGGGAAATCAGTTTATTCGCTGCATCGACCGAGATGGGGCTAGCGCAGCAACTTAGTGAAGGCGGCCGGGCTCGGCTTGAGAATTTTTGCTACTGGATCAACGAACTCTCATTCGAGAGTCGGGATGAAGAGCCGCATAAAGTCGTCGAGCGTCTGATTACTGATATTTCCTATTATGACTGGCTACACACCACGAGTAATTCGCCTAAGATGGCTGATCGGCGCATGGAAAACGTGCAAGAGGTGATTGATTGGATCAAGCGTTTATACAATGAAGGTGAAGGTAAGCATCAGGATTTGGCGGATATCGTAGCGCATATGAGCCTGATGGATATTTTGGAACGCAACCAAGAAGATGACGATACTGATGCTGTGAGCTTGATGACGTTGCACACCTCAAAAGGCCTTGAGTTTCCTTATGTGTTTCTAGTCGGTATGGAAGAAGATATTCTCCCCCACGCCAATTCTTTGGAAGACAGCAATGGCCTTGAAGAAGAGCGGCGGCTAGCCTATGTCGGTATTACGCGAGCCAAAAAGCACCTCACGATTACGTTTGCAAAAACGCGTAACCGCTTTGGTGAAAAGATCACTTGCGAACCCAGCCGCTTTTTAGATGAGCTGCCAGAAGAACACATCGAATGGGAAGACCGTGTTGTGACCTCAGCGCAAGAACGGCAGGAAACCGCAAAAAGTTACATTAATAATTTGCAGGACATGCTGGGTGACTAAATAAACGCCTAAAACCCTGTATCTGATTAGGCTGCCGCTGCGTAAAGGAATGGAGTACAGTCATTAGTCGACACTTACGGGATATCATCATGGCACGGCAGAAAATTACGTTTAAAAATGATCAAGGCATTGAACTTGCAGGTTTGTTGGAAACACCTGCTGACCCTGCTTCAATAAGAAGCTATGCCCTATTTGCCCATTGTTTTACCTGTGGGAAAGATATTGCCGCTGCGTCACGCATTGCACGCGCACTCACTCAGTATGGCATTGCCGTCTTTCGGTTTGACTTTACTGGGCTTGGTAACAGTGATGGTGACTTTGGCAATACCAACTTCTCGTCTAATGTAGAAGACCTACTCGCCGCTTACCGTATGCTAGCGCAAGATTTTGCTGCCCCTCAGTTACTGATCGGCCATAGTTTAGGTGGTGCCGCAATACTAAGTGCCGCTGATCGCATGCCATTAGTGAAAGCGCTAGCCACCATCGGTTCGCCGTCTACAGCCGATCATGTGCAGCATTTATTCCATTGCTCGATGGAAGAATTAGCGGCAAAAGGCAAAGCTGAAGTCAATATTGGTTTGCGTAAATTCACCATCAAGAAGCAATTGATTGATGACTTGCAACAACACACCGATACCGATCATATTGCCCAATTGCGACGCCCGCTGATGATCTTCCATTCACCTATCGATACGGTGGTACCTGTTGCTGAGGCAGCAAAAATATTCACAGCAGCAAAGCACCCTAAGAGCTTTGTGTCTTTAGATGATGCGGATCATTTGCTTGTTAATGCTAAAGATGCCGAGTTTGTTGCGCAAACGTTAGCTTCCTGGGCTGATCGCTACATTGATGCAGAGCTGTCTAACGAGAACGCCAGTCGCCAGGCTAAGCAAACAAGTGTGACCCCTGCTAACCACAATCTAAGCAATGGCGAGGTATTGGTGACAGAAAAGGATCAGAAATTCCTTCGTGGCTTGCTAACACCCGATCATCAGCTGTTGGCAGATGAGCCGACCAGCTACGGTGGCTCTAATTTAGGGCCGAGTCCTTATGATTTATTGCTAATGGCTTTAGGTGCGTGTACTTCTATGACGATGCGAATGTACGCCAATCATAAAAAATTAGCGTTAGCTGACGTGAATGTGCGTCTGAAACATGAGCGTATTCATTCGGATGATTGTGCAGATTGTGATGGGCTCACGGGGAAGATTGAGCGAATCACTCGAGAGGTTGAGCTAAAAGGTGATTTAACCGAGGCGCAACGTAAACGCCTGATTGAAATTGCTGATCGCTGTCCAGTTCATCTGACCTTAGAAAATGACTTAGTCGTGCAAACAAAAGAAATGCATCGGTCAAATGATTAACGCATTTAGGTAAGGCTTAGAGTCGTTTTTGTTTGCCTAGCTCAAGAAAGTGGTGGATGTAAGGGGTGTCAGTATCAATCTGTTTGAAAGCCGCATACAAGGTTTTATAAACGCCATTTTTACCCAGCTTCAATGCCTTGAGCGCGTGTTTTCGACAGTATATCTTAGCCAACCAACGCGGCAACGTCAGTAAACTTCTGTGCTTTTGGACTAATATGAGCAGGTATTAAAAACTCGGTATAGATGTCCAGACGTTCAATGGGAACAGGAAACAGTAGCAACGTTTGATCTGCAATCATTTGAGGCGTGCAGAATTTCTCATTGGCTAATGGATGATCTGCGGCAACGAGCAGCACGAGTTCGTAATCAAATAAAGCCTCAAAAACCAACGCAGCATTTTCAAAAGGGTCCGGCGTAATCAATAAATCGACTGAGTGGTTCAGCAGCCCCTCAACCCCAGAAAATTGAAACTTTTGAATGATATCAACATCGACATCCGGTGATGCCAGTAAAAAGTCAGCAATCACTCTAGTCAGCCACTCGTAGCAGGGATAACACTCTACCCCTATTCGCAAATTACCTTGCCGCCCCTCTGCATACGCCTGTAATGTTTGCTCGGTACGTTGCAAAACAGGTAAAACACTCTGTGCTGAACCTAGTAGCTGTTCCCCCGCTTGTGTTAAACGCAGTAAGCGCCCCTCTTTCTGCCATAGTTTTACACCCATTCTCTCTTCAAGGTGCTTGATTTGATGGGAAAGCGCTGACTGTGAAAGATTCAACGCACTGGCGGCAGCCGTAAGCGTTTTAAACTGATGCAGCGCTAGGATAATTTGCAGATGAATGCGTTCTATCATGAGTAGTAAAAGACGTAAGCAAGTATTTGCAGTACCGCAAAAGAAGCTAATCCTGCCAGTATGTCATCCAGCATAATACCTAGCCCGCCCTCAACGTGTTCGTCTGCCCATTGGATTGGCCATGGTTTGAAAATATCAAACAGACGAAATAAGATAAAACCCACGACAATCCAAATCCAACCTGGCGGTGCCGCAATCATAGTAATGAGGTACCCAGCAAACTCATCCCATACAATCCCGCCATGATCATGAACCCCCAGCATTTCGGATGACTTACCACAAATCCAGACCCCAGCCAAACAAACGGCCAGCGTGATTAAGCTATAGCTTTGTAGGTCAAGCGATTGTAGAAAAAGATAACACAGTACAGCAACGAGCGTTCCCACGGTACCCGGTGCAATAGGCGATAAGCCACTGCCAAACCCAAATGCTAAAAAATGCACGGGCGAGCGGAGTACTGTTGAGGCTAACGCTGTTTTTGATTGATGACTCATTGCCTATCATTCCCATCTAAATAAATATTTCTAACACTACGCTGCAAACGCTCATGACGAAGCAATATCTTCACTTCTAATGAGCATTCCATTGTTAAAGGCCACTCACGGCGCCTGTCTTTGGATCAACTAAGATCTGCTTATCTTCGACAGTATCAATCTCGAATAAGCCCTGCGCTGTAAAGCCTTTGTTGTAACCCCAAAATGAATGAGCCATGGCGTCTTGAAGTGAATCCATGGATGAAAGAACGTGCCCCAACTTCACCTCAAATGACTTTTTGCCATATCTCCATACCGTTAAAATCACGGTATTTTTATCCGCATTTTTGGATACTAGATTTAACCCCGGGCTGCCAGACAAAAAATACACACCATCATTAGACAAGAAAGCACTGCGATGCCACCCAGGAACACGATAAATCTCAGTGGCTTTGAAAGCCTCTCCCTCCATTTTATACACAACTGCATCGTTACCTGGCGATACATAAGCACAATGACTAATGCCCACTGTGCACATTTT
>JBMZDT010000016.1:0-13414 GCA_049614505.1 Leucothrix sp. | reverse complement strand
TAAAAAACCAAAGGGAAGTAGGAAGCAAAAGTGGCTTAAGCTTGCCTACCTCAGCCTTTGGTTGAGGAGGAGGAAATCATCTTACGCCTATTATAATACCTAAAACTAGCTGAACGTACAATTGACAAAAACTAATTGTTGTGTATAGAAATACTTGACTGAAAAATTGAACCGATAACGCTGCTTTCAATTCCTATACGCTTATATTCTATAAGTAGTTTCCGCTTAAAAACAGTTCACGCACATTCAGTCGTGCTTTAAGGCGTACAGCAAGCAAGTAAAGACCACCCAGTTTTCGATGTAAAAACAATGCATCTGCTGGCGGAGTATGCCAATAATCTTGCTCCATGCTAAGTTTCATTCCCGCATCTTTAATCTTTTCGGTAATATTCGATGTGCCAAAGTCATAAACTCCATCATGAGCTAGCGGCTCACAGGCCTGCACAAATAAATCAACGACAGTAGATTGCTGCTCTGGCAAGATATTTTCTTCAAAAAAGCCAATAGTCTCGGCACATGCTTCAATAGCCTCGCGATCATTTTGTGTTGCTGCAAACATGAGCTTTGCATACGCGTCAGCAATGGCAATGGGATAAGCACGAGTCGCACCAAAGTCTAGTAAGATTAATTTCCCAGTGTCGCTGTTGTATTGATAATTCGCAAAGTTTGGGTCCGTTTGAATCAGGCGAAACTCAAATATTTCTCTAAACAACAGCGAGAGCAATAAACGGATGGCTCGATCCCGATCTTCTTGAGGGGCATTTTCTAAGGACTCGATGGGAGAGCCTGAAACAAATGACATAGCCAGTACATTTTCAGTTGTCAGGTCATCATAAATCTCTGGCAGCTGGTAATCGGGTGCGTCTGCTAACAATTCTCGATACCGTTTTAGCGAAGCGGCCTCTTTTTCATAATCTGCTTCAATGTGTAGCTGTTGTTTGGCCTCTTCTAACAACGGTTTGTAATCCAGCGTTTTAGGAATCAGACCCGAGACACGTAATAGCGTCGCAACGTTATCGACATCACTATCAATGCTTTCCCTAACACCGGGGTATTGGATCTTAAGTGCAAGGTGCCGACCATCTTTGGTGTGAGCAGAGTGTACTTGGCCAATCGAAGCCGCTGCTACAGGCTCAAACGAAAACTGTTTAAACTTAAGGTTCCAGCCTTTGCCCCAGTTGTCTTCCAATACTTTATTAAGCTGGCTGAGTGGCATGGATTTGGCATCTGACCGCAAGCGAGCCAATATTTCAGTCATCTCTGGCGGTAATAGATCGCCTGTATCCATCGACATCATCTGGCCAACTTTCATCGCAGCCCCTCGCAACTGCGCTAACTGGTCAGTGATTCGTTTCGCATTACCCGGGGTCAACAGCATATCGCTGGCTTTGGGCCGATTACCTTTTGCTAACTGCCTAGCGCCTTCGGCTAACATTCCACCGCCAATACCCGTTGCCAATGATCCTAGCTTGGCAAAACGTGAAAGCCGACCAGCGGGCACAGCTGCTGTATTATCATTCTTTTTAGCATCATCTTTCATATTAAAGTCCTATTTTTTGATGATCTATTGCATTATCTAGCCATTCATCCAGAAGCATGAACCAAATTACGAGGAGCACCACTAACTTAGTGAGCACAGTACTTAAAAACAATAAAAAGTGCCTAAATAATAAAAACGGGTAGTTGTCATCATCCTAATCGATGTGACTTGATTATGTTGGGTAGCTGAGCAATCAGCTACCCAATTTTGTTTGGGCTAAGCATCTTCGCACAATGTCAATGTACTGAAGCAACAGTTTAACACCAACCCCCACTGATCCTTTTAGACCATTTGATTAACAAGGTAAGGGCCACACTCAACTAATTATGGTACGATAAGTGCTATATAGCAGGTGGCGTTTATCTATCCTTTTGGCACTGGCTGCTATCTTCAATAAACAAGTAAAGCCCACTGGCTGGGCAATATTAAGGAAGTGGGGTTATGTTGTTTACGAAAAGAACCAAGGGTGCCTATCAATATTTTTTTCTTGCGGTGATGTTAAGCCTATTCAGCTTACCTGCCATGGCTGGCTGGCAGCTTGAGTGGATTGATGACTTTGATGGCACACGGGTGAATAAAAATAACTGGACCTCTCAAATTCAAGCAAACTATAACAATGAAGTGCAGTGCTATACAGACGACGATACCTCTGCCATCAAAAACTACGATGTCTCAAATGGCACTTTAAAAATTATTGCCAGAAAACGAGCTAATAATTGCGTAGGCCTAAATGGGGCACTCAAGTCTTGGACATCTGGCAGACTGAACAGTAAAGATAAGCGCGAGTTCCTGTATGGTCGTATAGAGTCGAGAATTCGCTTTAATACGCTGAAAGCAGGGACATGGCCCGCTTTTTGGATGCTAGAGAATAGAATCAAAGAACACCCCATAGCCAATGATAATGACACTATTGGTTGGCCTAACCCTGGAGCGGGTGAGATTGATGTATGGGAGTGGTATGCCAATGAAGGGAACTCTTACATTACCAATTTCTTTAATAGCAGCAACTGTGGTAGCAAAGTACTTTATAACTATCCAAACGGTGCGACTGATGTACTGCAATGGCACACCTATGCGATGGAGTGGGATGCAAACACGATTCAATTTTTCATGGATGACTCTCTAGTCGCCACGCAGAATATTGCGAGTTGTGCACAATATAAAGAACCCATGTTTGCCTTATTGAACGTTGCAATAGGCGGAGATTTAGGGGGTGCGATTGACTCAACCTTAGACACTGCCACGATGGAAGTGGACTACATTGCTCACTGCTCCAAAACTACTAGCAACAGCCGAACAATCTGCAACCCCAATTCAACCGTAACGGAGACAGTTGTTGCAGATGATTTATCCATTTTTAACACGACTGAGTCGTCAAGCTGGGCTGCTTGGGATTGCTGTAGTGGCACGAACCCAACCGTGGTGATGGATGATGCCGCACATGCTGAGGTAATGGAATTCAATATCAATGGTAATACAGTTGTCGGCTTTATTAGCCGCTCTCCTAGCGCTGCAAACAGTGCGCCTTTCAATGCCTCAAGCTTTATGGCCAATGGAACGGTTGAGTTTGACTTAAAAATGACAGCAGCGCCAACGGCAGGCGGTGACCCTGCGTGGAAACTGAAGATTGAAAGTGGTGGTGGGCCTAACCATGCAGAGGTTAATTTGTCATCGAGTGTGGAAGGGCACGCCTTGCCAGTCTTAAATACGTGGCAACACTACAGCTTTAAGCTCTCTGATCTAGCCGCAGCAGGGTTGAATATAGGAAGTATCGACTTATTGATGGTATTCCCTAGCTGGGGAATGGGCGATGGCGCAGTGTTTCGTATAGATAACGTAGAGATTGTGTCAAACGCGCCTCAAACTGGCACATCTACTGCACCAGCAACGCCGGCTACATCTGGAACATCATCAGGTAGTGGCGGTGGTGGCGGTGGTGGTCACACGGGTTTTTTACTGCTAATGCTTCTGAGTGGTTTGTTAATAACGAGACCGATCAGGTCAAAACACCGCTAATCACGCAAAGCCGCTACCTCAGTGTATTTAGGTAGCGGCTGATACGATGCTAATCATGCCATCTGAACAGGCACAATTCGATTAAAGACGGCGTGTTTACTGCTAATCTGTAGTTGATTCTCAGCAAGATTAGTCAGCGCAGGAATACCGCTACTATCGCCTAGCTCAATGCCAATGGCTTTCACATCAAACGTTAAACGCTGCTCGGGTGACATTACGATCATACCATTGACGGCCTCAGCATCATTTTGATTGACCGTAACAACCAAAGCTCCGTTGCTTTGATGCAGACTCACCGGCTGTCGTGCATCTAATAGCTGTAGCTTGCCGCTTTGATTAATCAACGTTACTTTCTCTCGATCAAATAACGTTTCTTGGATGATTTTAATGCCACGGTCTCCAAGAATTTTGTTACTAGGCGCACTCAGATCGACACCAACAGCTGGTGAGCTCTGACCAGCCAAAGCCATGCCTGATAAACCGCTGACTGATAAAGCAGATACACAAGCGGCACCTTTCAAAAATTGGCGGCGTGTTAATGTATTGTTGTGTGTAGGCATAGTCTTTACTCCGAAAATGAATCAATAGCACTATGGAGTAACGGTTAAAGTGATCTTTAAATATGTTTAAACCATAGTTGTTATAACAATCTTATACTAAAACAGAACATCCGTAAAGCATTAACGACTGAATAAGGCGTACAGGCTCATTAACAACGCGGTTTTCCTGCACCACGCACACCAACGAGCCCAGCCCTATAGGCTTTACTATTTTACAAACATTATTTCGGCTTTTTCACGATGGGTAATTCCCAAGCACCTTGTTCCCAATCCTCTTCAATCCAAGTAAAGTCACTGTGGAAACACGGCGGCGTTGAGCGTGCATCGTGCAGTAAATCCCCCGCAAGGAAGTTAAGGAAAAACATATGCGAACCCGGGCAGCAAACGCTTGAATGATAGCCTTTGGGTACCATGGCGCAGTCGCCGTCTTTACCTGACATCACATCGTTAAAATCACCATCACGCCAATTGCGGTGCATCCAAAAACCGTTGTCCGGTTGCAATTTGAAGTAGTAAGTCTCTTCTAAATATGGCGAACCATCATGACCATCGTGGCAATGCGGTGCCCAACCAGACCAGCACCCACGAGGTACATATACTTCAAATAAAATTAAGCGTTCGGCAGGCATCGGGGCAGCCAAAATATGATTTACCTGTCGATAGGCTGAGCCGCCACCACGAATTTCTGAGCGCATTTCCTGTGGCTCATGTAATCGTGTGGGATAAACCCCTTCAGCAGGTGCTGACCCAATAGCGAATAAGAGTGTACCACCTGTAAGCAAGGTAATTTTATCGCCAGGATGCACATATAAGACCTGTGGCATTTCCTCAAACACACTGGAACGGGCAAGATTATATTGGGTTCCATTAATCTCAAAAGTACCAGCACCACTCAATGGAACAATGGCCGTTTCTTGGCCATTGCGCTGATCTTCAAATGACTGACCGTCACTGTGGTCACGAACTGAGAAGCTGAGGTATTTCCAACCAGCCGTTTCTGGCGTCACGGCAAGTTGGACACGCTCATTTTTATTAGAGGGTAGATAATTAACGCTCATTGCTTGTTCCTTGTGGAGTGCATTAGATGTTGTTTTTTATTATCGCGTTATACTGTGTATTCCGCAATCGTCACCAAGCAATAGGGCAATCTAAAAGCGATTAGTATGAACGTGGCATCCCTAGTACATGCTCCGCGATATAGCTCAATATCAGATTGGTAGAAATTGGGGCCACTTGGTACAAACGCGCTTCACGGAATTTACGCTCGATATCATATTCTTCCGCAAAGCCAAAACCGCCATGCGTTTGTACGCAGGCTTCTGCCGCTGCCCATGACGCATCCGCCGCCAGCATCTTCGCCATATTCGCCTCTTCACCCGGATTTTCGCCCGCTTCATACTGTCTGATTGCTTCACGCAGCATCAGCTCTGCCGCGCGCATTTGCGAATAGGCTTTAGCAATGGGGAACTGAATACCCTGATTCTGGCCGATGGGTCGCCCAAACACACTACGTTCTGATGCGTAGCTAGAAGCCTTATCAATAAACCACTTGGCATCACCAATGCACTCTGCCGCAATCAAAATGCGTTCGGCATTCATTCCCGACAGAATATAGCGAAAGCCCTTACCTTCCTCACCAATCAGGCTACTGGTGGGCACAGGCATATCATCGAAGAAGATCTCAGTGGTAGCGTGGTTCATCATGGTACGAATCGGACGGATAGTCAGCGACTCTGCTGGGCATTCGCGCATGTCTACGAGTAACACCGACAAACCATCCGTGCGCTTCTTCACCTCATCGCGCGGTGTAGTGCGACACAGTAACAGCATCAGGTCAGAATGCTCGGCGCGTGATGTCCAGATTTTCTGACCATTCACAATATACTGATCACCCTCACGTTTGGCAGTAGTGCGCAGTGCCGTGGTGTCCGTTCCACTGGTGGGCTCGGTAACGCCAAAGGCTTGCAGGCGAACACTGCCTTCCGCGATACCAGGCAAGTATTGCTGCTTCTGTGCATCCGAGCCGTGGCGCAATACCGTGCCCATCGTATACATCTGCGCATGGCAGGCTGCTGCATTACACCCGTTGTGATGGATGGTTTCCAAAATCGCTGCACCTGCCGAAATCGGCAAGCCGCTACCACCAAACTCTTCTGGGATTAATGCGCCAAGGAAACCGGACTCCGTCAGTGCTTGAACGAAAGCATCTGGGTAGGACTGTTCGCGGTCACATTGCTGCCAATACGTACCGGGGTAGTCCGAACAGAGTTGTTTAACGGCGTCGCGAATATCCTGATGATCGAGTTCATAATTCATGGCTTTCCTTTTAGTCATAACGTCCACTATTGGAAAACATATTATCCCATCATCCCTACATACCGAAACCCAAACTAATCAGGCACGCCATGAAACCATCATGACGCGCCTTATAAAAGCTACTGAGTGTTAGCGTTTGTGCCGTAAATTGCTGACCAAGTGGTTGAGATAGCCGCTTCAAACGTGCCATCATTTTCAGGGTCTAGTGAGATAGCAACCCCATCATTACCTGTGCCAACCAACTTACCAGCAGATTGCCCAACTTTCACCGTTCCTGCCCCACTTTCTAGCTTACCGTTCGAGTCAAAAACTAATGCTGGATTAGTATCTAATGAGACTTCACCCAGACCAGATATATTGCCTACAAACTCGATATCAGACGTTACTTTTTCAGCGGCCGTCGTATCTTCATCTAGGCTGTAGAACATATCACTAAAGTCATAGTTCGTTGTCGCACTTGAGGCATCAACGACAGCAAATGACAGGTCATTGCTGGTCATGGTAGTGCTGAAGCGGTTATTTGTAAGACTATTTGACGATGTCATCTCAATCGTGCCGTTAGCCGTGCTGTTTTCACCATTTGTGATTGGCGACGTTTGGCTAAAATTATTAAGCGCAATGGTCTGGGTTATATTCCAATCATGAAGGTAGCTGCCCACATTCGCGGCCATACCTGAGTTCACAACCGTCTTCATTGTTGTTGTACCATGGTAACGATTAGTTGGTGTTTCGGTGGTATGGCAATTATTAAACACCCACTCTTGGGTATCGCTATTAAGCTGGGTTATTTCAATAGTGCCACCTACATTGTCGCAGGCGTAGTTTTTAGACGTTGCTGTACTGCTTTGTAGTGTCAGATCATCCGGATCAATATCATTACCAGCAAACATTAGTTTTAATGACAGTTTTGTTGTCCCCGCTACCCCAGTGCGAAATGCCGATTGGTAGTTACTGCTGTCAACGATCAACCCTGTAGGCTGGATAACCGTTTCGTCGCTACCACCACAAGCCGTTAGGGTAACGCAAGTGATACCCGCCAATAGCAGCTTATAAGATGATTGTTTCTTAAAATTCATAGATCGCCTCTGTCCTTATATTATTACTAAACTGTAATATACTGACATAGAGGAACTGGTGATACCACTACCTAATAACTCTTTAATTGTTTGATTTTAAATCATTTTTTATGGGTTAACTGGTTTTTCTGTCTGACGGTATTGAATACGAGGTTAGGCGTCATGGCTTCTTTTTAAGGGCTCAATAAACCAAGCCTACAGGTACAACATCCGCTCTTTGATACAGCGGATGGGCAGGCTCTCCGGATTTATTCATCTTCAAGCACTGCATATTTGGTAAGCGCTTTCTCACCTGCGCCGAGCGCCCGAGAAATGCACCATCGTTACCCCAAGCTGCCACGATCAACCCCGCATCGTTTGCTAATAACGTCAGCCATTTATTGTTCTGTGTACCCACTGGGTTTTCCGCCGCTTTCATATCAGTAGGATCAGTCGCTCGATAAGCAAATAGGTTTGCCATACAGACCCCACCATAACCCCAAGACTTTGCAAAGTTCATACAGCGAGTTAACGTTGGGTCATCGGTTGTCTCATCAGCTGTCGAAGGATTCAATCCAATAAACATCACATAGGGCTTATGTTCATCCCAAGTACGCCAGAGCGCGTAACGGTATTGGCGACAGCGAGAAAGTTTGGCGGTGTTTTTCAAAGGCATACTCATTGGGTTGGTTGCTAAAGCAATGTGCTATCCAATATAGGGTGATACGACAGATAGGCTGTGCTCAACCGTCACGTCTTTCTCACCCACTGGCGCGACATAGTGTACCGCTGATTCTGCTGCAGCGTTACCTGCCAGCTTCGCAATAACCCAAGTGGCTAGGTATTGGGACGCCATACAACCACCCGCCGTTGCTACATTCCCTGTTGCATGAAACGGCTGGTTCAACACATCGACACCTGCCTCAATCACCCAAGGTTTTGTGGTTAAGTCGGTACACGCTGGTGCACCTGCCAACAAATCCAACTTTGCCAGCAACAAAGCACCCGAGCACTGCGCGCAAATAAGCTGCTTAGCCGGATCTAACTGCAATCGACCTAAAAGGTCTGCATCATTCGCTATGTTGCGCGTTTGCATGCCACTTCCAAATAATACAACATCTGCGCTATTTGCAAACTCAAGGGGTTGCTGGGCTTCAACAGTCACGCCATTCATTGAGGTCACTGAATCGGTTGGGCAAGTGATTTGCACATTCCAACCCTGGTCTTTCATACGATTTAAAATGCCTAAGGCAATAAACGAATCAAGCTCGTTATAACCGTCAAAGGTGAGTATGGCGATGTTCATCGTGTTGCTACCTCATTGTCCAAATGTTTTTGTAAACCCGCAAAACGACCTTAGCAATAACGATAAGGCTAAGTCAGAGCCAGATCACTGCTAGCAGTAGCACCTTAAAGCGCGATTTGCCAGTGAGTCTGCGGCGCTTTTCAGTTACTGTGGTTATCAACATCGTAAATGGTCTCAAAGACAGACTCAGGAAATTGACAACCAATGGATACAACACAACAAGCCCATGAAATCGTCATTATATGGAGCAACTACCCGTCTCTCGCCCTGTTTGCTCAGCAACTCGTGGTTTTTATGCTTCTCCTATGGCTGGCCGCTTAAGAATCGCTGGCACGGTCGAGCTAGGTGGCTTGACCAAGCCCGAATCCCAACACCGTGTAGACCGACTAGAACGTGGGGCGCGTAAGATGTTTCCTAACCTTGGTAAACCCTCACGCACTTGGATGGGTTTTCGCCCCTCTATGCCCAACTCACTCCCCGTTATTCGCGCTACTAAACATAATAAGCACGTGATTATGGCATTTGGTCATGGCCATATTGGAGTGACCCTAGGGCCGATAACCGCAAACCTTGTTTATGATTTAATCAATAAGACCTAACACCTAAACTTTGCTACACAATCTGCTAAGCTAAGATCAATCAATAAAGAGGAGACAACAATGTCTGGCAAGATGATGCATCAGCAGTTAACCATTGGTTCGCTCATTGAGCACGCCGCCCGTTATCATGGCGCAACGGAAGTTGTCTCAGTAGAAACAGCAGGGGGGCTTCGCCGCTCTAATTGGCGTGAAATCGAGGAACGCGCCCGTGGACTTGCATCCGCTTTGGGCAAATTAGGCGTTGAACAAGGCGATCGCTGCGCAACCATTGCGTGGAATAACATTCGTCATCTTGAAGTCTATTTTGGTGTTGCGGCTGCCGGCATGGTTTGCCACACCATTAACCCGCGACTATTCCCAGAGCAGCTGATTTACATCATCAATCATGCTGCTGACAAAGTCCTGTTCCTAGACAAAACCTTCCTACCCATTGCTGCTAAGCTAGGAGAACACCTGAAAACGGTTGAACACATTGTCCTCATGAGCGGCCGAGATGAAGAAGCCGCAGGGATGATTGATGGCCTGCTGTTTTTTGATGAACTGGTCGCCGATGGCAATACTGATTATTGCTGGCCAGAACTCTCCGAAAACACCCCTTCCAGCTTATGCTACACCTCGGGTACCACGGGCAACCCTAAAGGCGTTGAGTACACCCACCGCTCTACGGTATTGCACTCGATTGGCGGCAATCAGCCAGATGGCTTGGCACTGTCAGCAAAAGACACCGTACTGCCTGTGGTTCCAATGTTCCATGTTTCTGCATGGGGCGTTCCTTACATTGCCGCCGCTGTGGGTTGTAAATTAGTACTCCCTGGGCCTGGTATGGATGGTCCGAGCTTAGTAAAGCTTATTGATGGAGAGAAAGCCTCAATCGCACTCGGTGTACCGACGATTTGGATGGGACTGCTCGCTGCACTTGAAGCCAGTGGCAGCAAAGCCGAAAGCTTAAAACGTACTGTTGTGGGTGGCTCGGCACTACCCCCTTCTATGATTCCGGCATTTCGCGATAAATACGGGGTTGAGCTTATCCACGCCTGGGGAATGACTGAAACTAGCCCGCTTGGCACGCTTAACCAACTATTACAGGTACACGAAGACCTGTCTGCTGAGGAGCAAGCCGCCATCCGCATCGGGCAAGGCCGACCTCCTTGGGGCGTTGAACTGCGCATTGTTGATGAAAACGGTACCACCTTACCTAATGATGGTGAAACACAGGGTGATTTACAGATTCGCGGCCACTGGATTGTCGATACTTACTTTGGCATGGAAGAGAGTGCGCTCACTGACGATGGCTGGTTTGATACAGGTGATGTCGCCACCATGAATGAACAAGGGTATATGATCATTCGTGATCGCTCTAAAGATATTATTAAGTCTGGTGGTGAGTGGATTTCCACGGTTGAACTAGAGAACACCGCCATTGCCCACCCTAGTGTCGCCAATGCGGCGGCAATCGCAGCACGCCATGAAAAATGGGATGAGCGCCCTGTGCTACTGGTGGTTAAGGCACCTGATACGGACCCTTCTGAAGCTGAGCTACTAAGTTTTTATGAAGGCAAAGTGGCGAAATGGCAAATTCCGGACAAGGTGATTTTTGTTGATGAACTGCCGCTTGGTGCGACTGGCAAGGTATTGAAAAACAAATTACGAGCGCAATATGGAAATGCCTTGATTTAAAGTGTCTCCTTTTTTAATTGGCACCCGTCTTATAAGCAGACATCGTTAAAATGCTACACGGTGCAACTTAATCAAACAGGAGAAGTGTCATGAAACAATTTATGCTGATATACAAAGGTGGTGATCCAGAGTGGTTCGAAAAAGCGACACCTGAAGAGATGGGCGCCACCATGGAAAAGTGGAATACTTGGATGGGTAACTTACAGGAAAACGAACAGCTAGTTTCTGGTGGCTCACCGCTAAACTATGGTGGCCGAAGAGTGGATAGTGATGCTGTTGTTACTGATATCGCGACCTCTGAGTTCAAAGAGCTAGTAAGTGGCTACTCTATTGTCATGGCCGATGATATGGATGCTGCGGTTGAGATAGCCAAGATTTGCCCGATCTTTAGCTACCCAGGTACTACGCTGGAAGTGCGTGAAGTGATGAATATGGATGGCTGATTAATCAGCCATACGGTGCATCGCACAAATCTTATTCCCATCGGGATCACGCAGGTACGCCAAGTAAAGATCAATCTTTGGCCCATTGCGAACGCCCGGTGGTTCTTCAATCGAAGTACCGCCGTTGGCAACGCCAACTGCATGCCACTCATCAACCAGTGCCGTCGTTTCTGCTGCAAAGCCAATGGTGCCGCCATTGGCATGTGTGGCCGGCTCGCCGTCTATCGGGGTGGTAATGCAAAAAGTACCGTGCTGATGGAAATAAAAGCAGCGACCTTTGTCATCCAGATAGCCTGGCTTTTGACCTAACACTGCTAAAATCGCATCGTAAAATGCTTTGGAGGCTTCCATATCATTGGTGCCAACCATAACGTGACTGAACATACTCATTCTCCTTGATAAAGTGTTTACATTGTATCCATTAGTGATGGGTAAAAGTGGCTAATCTTAGAATTTTTGAACGTGTTTAAATTGATAACTTAACAGAGGGATTCAAACCAGCCGCACTTGTAAATCACTTTTCCAATAAGCGCTCTATCTGAGCCATCATCAATCGATGCTCATAGGGAGTGCCGCCTTTTGCTTTAGCCGTTTCTGCAAGTTCATAGGCAAGTGCTGAGTTGCCAGCTTTCGCGTTTAAGTGCGCTAATGTTGCGATGGGCATGTGAGAGTTGGCCAAACTTTTTAACTGACTAAGCGCCTCAACGATTGAAATTGCTTGAGTAATCTCACCAGAATAGCCCAATGCAATCGCATGGTTTAAACGAGTCACTGGCGAGTCAGTAATTGTTATCAATTGCTCGTAAAATGCGGTTATTTGTGCCCAGTCAGTACTCTCAAAATCTTCAGCCTCACAATGCACTTTCGCAATCGATGCCTCTACAAAGAAACGGCCAGATGCTCCTACAGGCGCACTCGTTGCCATCGACAAAAAGTATTTCCCCGTATTAATGTACTCTTGCCGCCAAAGCTTTCTATCCTGTAAGTCCAAAGGAATAGAGTTACCTTCATTATCCAGCTTGGAATCAACTCGCGAGATATGGAAGTGCATGAGTGCGAACAGCGATAGTGTGTCTTGGTTGGCTACTTTGGGCTCTTCGATTAGGACATTCACTAAGCCAATGGCATCTTGGCAAAAGCTTAAATTAACGGGCTTATCTTTGTGAGATGAGTGGAAGCCTTCATTAAACAACAGGTACAGCACGGTATGCACACTGTCCATTGTCGTTGGAATTTTATCATCCGCAGGAAATTCAAACGGGCAATCGGTCAGCTGTTTTTTAGTGCGAAGTAAACGCTTTTTGACCGTTGTTTCGGGTATCAGCAGCGCTCTTGAAATAGCCGGGATGCTCAGCCCACAGAGTGTTTTTAAAATAAACGGAATGCGGTTCGTCGGCTTGATGTTTTCATGGCAGCACATAAAAATCATGCGAAGCTGATCGTCTTTGATCTTATGCTCGCTAAATTCCTGATCGACGGTGTAGCCTAGTGACCAGTCGCTGCTAAGTGAATGCGCTAAGTCATTGGACAGTTTAATCTTTGCTTTATTTGAGCGAAAGCTGTCGATCGCGCGATTCTTAGCGGTTTGAATAATCCATGCTGATGGGTTTTCAGGGATTCCTTGTGCTTGCCAATGGGTTAGCGCTTTACTGAAAGAATCTTGCAATACATCTTCCGCTAGAGAAAAATTATCCGTACCGAACAGACGTGTTAGTACCGCAAGGATCTTTGCAGAATCGGACTTGTAAATTTCTGAGATCGTGTTTTCGACGCTAGTCATTGTATTGGCAGTTCATATTCTTCTAGTACCCTTGAGGCCATAGTCATTTGTTTGAATTGCAATTAATATCATTTAACCATAAAGTTATATTACAAATGCAACATATAATGATTACTATCCTT
>JBMZDT010000015.1:0-13415 GCA_049614505.1 Leucothrix sp. | reverse complement strand
GCACAAGCAACGGATATCTATGCTGATGCTTATACCAAAGACGCTGAGTTTTACTCGTTTCATCGGAGCTTAGAGGCTTACCGGAAGTCGATGGGTAAGTCGAGTGATGTCATGGTAATGGACCCAGACTCTGAGTTTTTCCGTTACTTCAAACAGAAAGCCCAATAATCTAATCAAACTAACCGAGGGCAGCTAACAGTGAATGTAAACTGGAATGACCTTTTAGCTGCGCTCGCGTTGGTGCTCATCATCGAAGGAATTTTACCTTTCCTTGCCCCTGCCAAATTAAAAGAAGTGTATCAGTCTGTTTTGGAAATGCCTGAAAAGTCACTGCGAGTGATGGGTTTCGGCAGCATGCTGGCCGGATTAGTGCTACTCTTTTTAATTTAATGCCACACGAGAATCGTCTGACATGAAATATTGGTTACTTCCTGATGGAATTAACGAATCACTCCCTGCTGAAGCGGAATCGCTTGAGGCCATGCGCAGAAAGCTGCTTGACCTGTACCGAGGTTGGGGATATCGCTTTGTAATGCCACCATTGGTTGAATACGTAGAGTCACTCAGTATTGCTATGGGTTCGCAGCTTGACTTACAAACCTTTAAAATTACTGACCAAAGCAACGGTCGGATGATGGGGGTGCGCGCTGATATCACGCCCCAAGTTGCGCGCATTGATTCGCATCGGATGTCGTTGCTGCCCAATCAACCCAATCGCCTTTGCTATATCGGTTCAGTGCTGCGCACTCATAGTGCGGTGGCAGGTGGCTCACGCTCACCCATTCAGGTCGGTGCAGAATTATTTGGTCATGCAGGCATTGAGAGTGACTTTGAAGTCATTTCACTCATGGTCGAGACCTTGCAACTTGCTGGCGCTTCTAAAGTTGTTTTAGACCTTGGTCATGTAGGAATACTGCGCGCGCTGATGGCAAGTGTTGGCTTGTCAGCTAAGCAAGAGGCGGTGTATTTAGATCAATTAGAGCGTAAGTCATTGCCTGAGATTGAGCGCTGGTTAAATGAGTCGGCATTTGATCAGCAGACATGTGAGCTGTTGCGCAGCGTGCCTTTGTTGCATGGTGATGCTGGTTTGTTGACAGGTAAGGCTGCTAAGCAACTCAGTGCTGGTGGCGAACCTGTTTTAAAAGCATTGGATTATCTTGATTCGCTGACTAGAAAATTGTTGCAGGCCTATCCTGCTTTAATGATTAATATTGATCTTGCAGAAATGCGTGGTTATGCCTATCACACTGGTATTGTGTATGCCGCTTATATTGCTGGGAGTGGTTCAGAAGTCGCCCGTGGCGGCCGCTATGATGGGATTGGTGAGAATTTTGGTAATGCACGACCCGCAACTGGGTTTAGCTGCAATTTAAGAACCTTATTGGCACTCAGCGTGGATACAGGGTTGTCTGGTGAAGACAGTAACGCTAATGGGATATTAGCCCCCGTTTCAGATGATGCAGAGTTGGCCGCTTTAGTGGCTCGGCTAAGGGCCGATGGTGAAATTGTGATTCGCCAGCTAGTCACAGTAGAGAGCGTTGCAGCAGATGTTCAAGGTTGCAACCGAGTAATCAAACAAGTATCAGGTAAGTGGCAAATCGTTGCTACGACGTAGTTTAAACAAATGAATTGGCTTAGAGAGAGTTAAGATGGGTAAGTTTGTCGTAGTGCTCGGCACCCAGTGGGGTGATGAGGGAAAAGGTAAGATAGTTGACTTATTGACTGAGAAAGCGAGTGGGGTTGTGCGCTTTCAGGGTGGACACAATGCGGGCCACACATTAGTTATTAAGGGTGAAAAAACGGTCTTGCACCTCATCCCATCCGGAATTTTACGTGATAATGTGGAGTGCATGATTGGTAATGGTGTGGTTTTATCACCCGAAGCATTGCTTAAAGAAATCGATATGTTAGAAGCTGAGGGCGTCCCTGTTTCTGAACGTCTTAAGCTCTCTGTTTCTTGCCAGCTGATTTTACCTTATCACGCCGCTCTGGATGCAGCACGCGAGGCTGCTCGTGGTAATAACGCCATTGGCACGACAGGGCGAGGTATTGGCCCTGCTTATGAAGATAAGGCTGCAAGACGTGGAATTCGCTTAGGTGATTTGCTAGATGAGACAGGCTTTGCTGAAAAGCTCAAGACGGTGATGGAATACCACAATTTTGCATTGGAGCATTTGTACAAGGCAGAGCCCTTAGATTACGATGCGGTATTAGCTGATACGCTAGCGTATGCCGAACGTCTCAAGCCGATGATGGCTGATATCCCGAACCGTCTACATGAGCTTCGCCGCCTTGGTGAAAATGTCATGTTTGAAGGTGCGCAAGGTTCCTTGTTGGATATTGATCACGGTACTTATCCTTATGTTACCTCCTCAAACACGACCGCTGGTGGTGCATCAACAGGGAGTGGAGTAGGGCCACGGGATCTTGATTATATTTTGGGTATTACTAAAGCGTATACGACTCGTGTCGGTGCGGGGCCCTTTCCAACGGAATTGTTTGATGATGTGGGGGCGTGTATTGCCGCTAAAGGTCAGGAATTTGGGGCAACTACAGGCCGTGCACGCCGCTGCGGTTGGTTAGATACGGTGGCACTTTCCAGCGCAATGCGTATTAACAGCATTAGTGGCCTTTGTGTGACGAAGCTGGATGTTCTCGATGAGTTGGAAACGCTTAATATATGTACTGCCTATGAGCTGGATGGTGACATAATTAAAGTCCCTCCAGCGGGTGCAGCGGCATTTGCACGATGCAAACCAATCTATGAAACCATGCCAGGCTGGCAGAGTAATACCTTTGGTGTCACGTCATATGATGGCTTGCCAGAGAATGCTCAACGCTATTTGAGCCGGATGGCAGAGCTTCTAGAGACACCTGTTGATATTATTTCAACAGGCCCAGACCGTGATCATACCATGATCATGCGTAACCCTTACGACAGCTAATTAATGCGTTTGGATAAGCTGCTGAGTAACGCATCAAATTTGACGCGTTCTCAGGCCTCCAAGGCCATTCGGCAAGGTGATGTGGCTATCGACGGTGTTGTTGCAGCTAAAGGAGCGTTAAAAGTTGATGAGGCGAATGAAGTTACCTATCTAGGAATTCGTATTCTGGAGCCAAAGCCTCGTTACTATATGCTCAATAAGCCCGTTGACTGTGTTAGTGCGAATAAAGATAAAAATTCTCTAACAGTATTCGATTACTTGTCAGTGCCTCGTAGAGAGCAGCTGCATGTGGCAGGACGTTTAGACCGTGATACAACGGGGCTTATTCTTGCAACTGACGACGGTCAATGGTCGCACAAATTAACCTCACCAAAGCATGAACACAGCAAGCGTTATCGGGTTACTTTAGCGGACTACATCACACCAGATGCCATTCAGCAGCTTGAGCAAGGCCTAATGCTTGAGGGTGAAAAAAAGATAACAAAACCTGCTGCTGTGACAGTATTAGCGCCAACGGTTATTCATCTCAGTATTATGGAGGGGCGATACCATCAGGTTAAAAGAATGTTGGAGGCGGTGGGGAATCAAGTGCTTGAGTTACACCGTGAGGCAGTTGCGCACATCGAGCTAGACATTGGTTTAGCGGCAGGTCAATGGCGTATGTTAACCCCGCAAGAGATTGACTTGTCAAAGCGCTAGATTTCCGGTAATCTGCGCAACCTCAATAACTAGGCTGTTCTTAGTTGTTGTTAGGCACGATGTATTCGTGCTTTGTTACATCTAACGGAGAAGTGTCCGAGTGGCTTAAGGAGCACGCTTGGAAAGCGTGTATAGGTTAATAGCCTATCGAGGGTTCGAATCCCTCTTTCTCCGCCAATTTTTACGGGCCGTAGATCTCACGTTTACGGCCCGTTTTTGATTCTGCTTAGTTTTTAGAGTGTTAGCTTGCTAATTAATGAACATGCCTGCTCAAGCACACTTTAAATGCACTGTTTTAGTCCATTAATCCCCTAAAATTAACGATCTATCAGACTCACTGAACAAAAAGTTTGATACACTCACTATAAGGTATCAGAGTCGAGGATTTGGGAAGACAAATGACGGACGTAAAACCGCGTAAGACACTGTCGCTAAAACGTAAGGTAAAGCCAGCATCGACGGATGCAGACCAGAAGCTGACAGGTAAAGCTGATCAAACGGCCACTACGGGTGACGAAGTAAAAGAGTTCGTTCGTGGGCGTAAACGTGTCATTAAAATGCAAACCATGGCGCAAAAGAAGGCGATAAAAGACAGTAATTTGTCACCGTCTGAGCGCCAATCACGTGAGCTTAAAAGAATACTCGCTGAGACCTTTTCAGTCTGGCGTCGGCGTAGACCATTAGCTATCGGCGTTGATGAGCAAATTGCTGAGTTCCTAGTGGCCGAGAACCTTGAAATTAGTAAGCGCGCCATTAAAAAACTATTGCATCGTCATACCAATCACAGAAACTATTTACAAAATGTGATGCGAGGTGGAGCACGCTTCAAACTTGATGGCACAGAGGTTGGCGAAGTGCAAAAAGAAGAAAAAGAGCATGCTAAGCGTGCGTTAGAGGCACTGGATAACGCATAAGCGACTGTCGCTTTTGTTGTTAGCTTCTTGAAATCTGCATTTGCAGTGCCATATTCCTAGCAACACTTAAATGCAGCGCATAGGAATCAATAATGGCAAAGTACGCCACCGAAACAGTGACTGATGTAACCCATTGGAATGACACGCTGTTCAGTTTCAAAACAACTCGCGATGATGGGCTGCGTTTCAGAAACGGCGAATTCATTATGATTGGCTTGGAGGCAGAGCCTAGGCCACTTATGCGTGCTTACAGCATTGCCAGTGCGAACTACGACGACTATTTAGAATTCTATAGCATCAAAGCACCTAATGGCGCGTTAACCTCTCGGCTACAGCATCTAGTCGTTGGTGACGATGTGCTGATTGGGAGTAAGCCAACGGGAACACTCGTTCCTGATGACCTCAAGGATGGAAAAAACCTATTTCTGTTTGCCACTGGTACAGGCCTTGCCCCTTTTTTAAGTATCATTAAAGATCCTGATGTCTATGAGCGTTTCGAGCGGATTATCTTATTTCACGGCGTGCGCTACTTAAGCGAATTAGGTTACTACGACTGGCTGTCAGAAGGTTTAAAGCAGCATGAGTACCTTGGTGAGTTAATTAGTGAGAAGCTTTGTTATTATCCTGCGGTTACTCGAGAACCGTTTAAGAACCAAGGTCGCTTAACCGATTTAGTTGACTCGGGAAAATTGTGTCAAGATTTAGGGCTTCCACAATTGAATCCCAAAACGGATCGTGCAATGGTGTGTGGTAGCCCTGCGATGTTGAAAGATATCTGTGATATGTTAAATAACCTTGGTTTTGCCATCAGCCCAAAAACTGGCGTACAAGGTGATTATGTCATTGAACGTTCATTTGTTGAACGCTAGCAGTTAGCTGGGCTCAGCTTCTCCCCTAATCCAATCAACAAAGGTATTAATTGTCTCGTTGTCCTGCCTATTTTCGTCCATGACTAAGTGGTAGCTATAGTCGAGAGGCAGTTCAAGATCAAACGGTGCAATGAGCCGTCCTTCATTAATATCAATAGATGCCAGTTCTTTGATAGTGAGTACGACGCCATGTCCTGCGACGGCTGCCTCTAGCGACAGAGAAACATGGTTGAAGCGTGATCCGCGGCTCGTATCGACATCTTTTACACCTGCTTGATCCAGCCAAGTATCCCAGTCTTGCTGTCCTCCATGTAAGGTGTCGTCATGGATTAGTGTGTAATGCACTAGGTTGTCCGCATTGTTTCTATTTAGCGGATATTCACCATCTAATAGGCTAGGGCTGCATAAAGGCGTGACACCTACTGAAAATAATTTGGTGGCTTGGCAATCAGGGTAGTTGCCTTTACCAAATCGAATGGAGACATCCGTCCCATCTCGGCCATGCTTAGCGCCTTTATAAGATTCAAGATAATCAGAGCTTGATAAAATTCTTAGGTCAATATCTGGGAACATTTCGGTGAATTGATTCATTCTTGGAATAAACCATTTTGACGCGAAAGAGGGAGCCATGCCGACGGTCAGCTGGCGGCGGTTAGTGCGTTGACGAATTTCGGTTACGGCATCAGCCAGTGTTGAAAAGCCACTGCTGAGTTTTGGGTAGCAGTGCAAGGCAACTTCTGTCAATTCCAAACCTTGGTTACCTCTGATAAACAGCGTAACGTCGAGGTACTCTTCTAATACTTTAATGTGTCGACTGACGGCTGCGGGGGTAACAAATAGCTCAGCTGCTGCCTTCGTTAGATTGAGGTGGCGCGCTGCTACTTCAAATGCTTTGAGTGCATTTAGAGGGGGTAAAGGTGCTTTTGCGCTATAAGCCATAGTGTAATAAACCGAAAAGTTAAAGTTGCTCAGCTGAATTAGGTGATGAGGCGAATCAGCTTGAGAGTGATTAAAGCATGTTAGTTAACCAAGGGTTCAGATTAACTAATGTTTGTGTTGATTTTTAGTCTATGGAAGCTGAGTAGATAAGAGCATACTATACTCCTCGTAATATGATTCCTCCTCCTTACCATGAGGCTCACCTAGCTTATCCTGCTGGGTGTCCTCTTGGGCTTTTCTTGTATAATACCACTTCAAAAAACATCTTTAATTATTTAGTAATTAATAGTGGTTATTAAGTCTACATTAATCGAAAATATGTCAATCTGCAATCAAGCAGTCACATAGAGTGAATGTCTTGATTGATTAGATGATTTCCTCCTCAGCCATGGGAGTGAGTTGCAAGACTTGCTCCCTTTGGTTTTAAGTAGAGGATCTAGAGTTTAGATGGGCATAAAAAAACCCAATTGTTGCAATGCAAAAATTGGGTTCTCATGAAACCGTAAAACGGCTTCCTCTCCTCGCCATATCTGTAGCCGCCAAGCCACTTAGTAGCTACTCACGATAGGCTTTCCTCATCTCCTCATGATTCGGTTTGCAATGTTTTTTGCAATACAGAAATACTATTGTTCTTTTGGGGTTTCAGCAATCCTTAAATTCAAAAAGTTGATACACAACAAGATAAATTGTCATAATTTAAAGACAATATCGTCGACTCGGTGTGCTTAAACCAAATAGTTGTTAAGTTTTAGTAAATTCACGGTCAAGAAAATTGCAAAAGAGCCCTGTAAACCATAGGGGAATAGCGGTTAATTTAGTCGGCATCTAAGTGCCCTGCGCCCAAGGCTTCAAAATAAATATGGTCAACGTAGCGGTCAATTAAATGATCGCGAAAATGGTCAATCGTGCGATTTTTAAGCCCACTAATAAACCCTGTCCAAGCATCTTTACGCCGCTGTAGGAGATTCAACTGACGAAGTCGGCCCTCGTTGTCCAGATAATGCTCTTCCCCAGTGTGACGATAACCTAACCAAGCAGGCGGTACCTTGGGAACGACATCGTTATTGTTGACCCAGCGAACATGATCCATTTTTACATGGTTGATGTAGCGTTTATTACCCACACGCGGGCTACCAAAAGTAACGATTTGCGCTGGGTTAGACTTAATGTGCGATAGGGCACAGCGCCCGGCACAAATAGTGGCCATCGCTCCACCTAATGAGTGCCCGGTAAACCACAATGTACTGGTATTGCTCTGCAAGCTTTTTTCAATGATAGGCCAGATGTCGTCAACTTCACGTTTAAAGCCTCGATGAACACGGCCAATGGTTTCAGCAACCGCTGTTGCAGCGTCTAGGTCCGCTTTCAGATCATTCCATTCATTGGGCTCGGTACCTCTACAGGCGACCACATGATCATGATCATTAATAAAGGAATAAGCCTGAGAGCCGTCGCGGTCATAAAAAATAACCGTATGAAAGTCTAGCTGAGCCGCTGCTTTTTTAACTTCTACTTCAGGTAAGTAGGCAATCATTGAAAGCTCTGCAAAGAGGAGTGAGCGAGCCAGTGGCTGTAAATGAGTGATAGATGAGCGTTTTCCAGAACGGATAATTAAATCATCTAAGGTTTGCATGCCCGCATCGGCAGCTGGCGCTATATCGGTTAAGACTGCTTTACTCATCACTGATGTATTTGATAAAAAAAGAAGCGATTTTACAGGTTTTCCGAGAGCGTGCATTATTTTCTAGAAACGTTCGGTTGCTCGCGTCGATGCTGCTATATTATCGCTGTTAATACGAGATCGGTGCCCAGAGGGTTGATAATGGATAGAGTGAGTTGTGATGATCCAGCATTAGGCGCGCAGCTAATGCCTGTAGATGAGGCTTTGCAGCGTTTAGCAGAGCAAGTTATTCCATTGCAGACGTTTGAAACAGTGGCGCTGGCTGACTGCTTGGGAAGAGTACTCGCAGAGCCTGTTTATTCAAGTATTAATGTCCCACCCCATGCCAATAGTTCGATGGATGGCTATGCGATTAATCTTGCTGAGTGCGTAGCAAGGCGAGGGCAAGCGTACCCAATTAGTCAGCGTATTCCGGCTGGAAGTGTTGGTGCTACATTAGAACAATGCACTGCCGCCAGAATATTTACCGGTGCACCCATTCCACCCAACGCCGATGCGGTAGTGATGCAGGAATTATGCACGGTGTTAACTGATGACGGGACTGATTCGATCACTATTGCTCAGCTGCCTGAGCTGCATGAGAATATTCGACAGGCTGGTGAAGATATACAGGCCGGAGCCTGCATACTTGAAGCGGGCCATCAATTGCGGGCGCAAGATGTAGGGCTGCTGGCATCAGTGGGTATCACCTCTATTAACGTTGTCAGAAAACTAACCGTAGCCGTTTTTTTTACGGGAGATGAAATTAAAGCACCAGGCACTCTGCTTGAGCCAGGGCAAATTTACAACTCAAACCGTTACACGCTAACGGCTTTTTTGAATCGTTTGGGATGTGATGTTATTGATTTGGGTGATGTGGAAGATAACCTAGTCGCAACGATTGAAGCATTCACGCAAGCAGCTGAGGCGGCGGATTTAATCATGACCAGCGGGGGGGTGTCAGTTGGAGAAGAGGATCATATTCGCCCAGCACTGGAAACATTGGGTGAATTAGCGATATGGCGTATTAGCATAAAGCCAGGTAAGCCGTTAGCTTTTGGTAAGATTGATGGTACGCCATTTATTGGGTTGCCTGGTAACCCTGTATCGGTATTTGCTACTGCTTGTATATTGGCAAGACCTTACATAAAAGCAATGCAGGGTATGGTGTTTAAGCCCGTAGTAGGAATACCTGTGCCCTCAGGTTTTACGCTTAATTACACTGTGCGGCGCCGAGAGTACTTGCGGGTTCGTTTGGCAACAGACGCAACAGGTAGGCAGGTCCTTCGCTTATTTCCAAATCAAAGTTCGGGGGTGTTGACCTCGGCAAGCTGGGGTGATGGCTTTGCCGTTGTAAAAGAAGGTGAAAAGATAAAAGAGGGTGATGCTGTGGAGTTCATACCGTTTAGCTCGGTTGATCTTTAGCATGACGCGGGTGGATAAAATAAGGAAAACCGGGGAGTTGAGATAAATGCTTCAGGAAATCGTTGAAGGTAAGTGGATCGCTAGTTTTGTGAGGGTGTTTACGCTCAATGGCATCGAAAAAGGCACAAATGTCGCCATTGTTGCTGAGAGTCAATCACGACCAGTGCTAATTAAACTGGCAGAGCTAGCCTGTTATCAATTGGGAGCGGAGTTTGCCACCATTACGCTGCCTTCTCCTGAGGTTTCATCTCCCGTTCCTGTGCGTTCTACGGGGGCTAGTGAAGCAATCCAGCAGAAGCCCTTTGTGATTGAAGCCTTAAAGCAAGTGGAAGTGGTAGTGGATCTGACCGTTGAGGGTTTGCTGCATGCAGAGGAATTAGAGGCTATCCAGAGTGAAGGCGCACGTTTGCTCGTTGTGTGTAATGAGCACCCTGAAGTGTTAGAGCGTTGTGAACCGAAAGCTGAAGATGGCCCCAAAGTTAGAGCGGGCATTAAAATGCTTTACAAAGCTAATACTATGCGAGTGAGCAGTGCGGCAGGGACTGATTTAACCATTGATGTTAGTGATGCGCCTTGCGGTGGTACAGCGGGGTTTAGCACAGCTAAGTCGGGTGTTTCTCACTGGCCTGGCGGCTTGTGTTTGTGTTTTCCGGGTAAAAATACAGTGAATGGCACGATTGTGATGAACCGTGGCGACCTTAACCTGACGTTTAAAGAGTATGTACGAGAGCCAATTACATTGACGGTTGAGAATGATTTTATTGTGGATATTGCTGGAGATAATCTTGATGCGGCGCTATTTCGCAGTTACCTAGACGCGTGGAATGACCCTGGGGCCTACGGATTTTCTCACGTTGGTTGGGGAATGAACACCGCCGCGCGTTGGGAATCGCTAGCTATGTACGACAAAGGTGATTTGCAGGCTACTGAGCTTCGTGCATTTGCGGGTAATTTCTTATTCTCAACGGGCTCTAATCAGTATGCTAATCGCTTTACAGCAGCACATTTTGATTTGCCAATGCGAGCGTGTACGATTGCCTTGGATGGTAATATCATTGTTGATGCGGGTGTATTGCAAGGCGAACTTGCATAGAGCAGGGTAGCCGATCATCTGTTGTGAGATATAATTCGCTAAAAAGCGCACTAAATTAGCAAAATAAATAACACTTGAGACAAACGGTTCAGTCGCCCCGCTAGGACGTCAAGCGCTCATCAAAAATTCTGATCTAATAGGCAGGAGTCACTCATTGGTGACTACCTACAATTAGAAAAGGATGACGTAATGAGAATATGGAAATTACTTAGCTGCGTCACAGCAGTGACACTTTCGGTCAGTACTATGGCCCTTTCCTCTGAAGAAAATGAACCATTTGCGGCACTAAAATGGACGTTTGGAGAAAAGAGTCTAACCCCTGATGTGGTAATAGGTTACCGCTCAGTGGATGTTGAGAGCAATGGTGATGTGAGTGGATGGCAAGGCAGCGTGTCTTATCGGCCTCACCATGGTATCGACAAAATGAAGTTAGAAGGTGTAACGGGTGACGATGATATGCAGTATACCTACGGTGGTGGATATAGTTTGCAGCACCACAAACCAATCTTAAGTGCAGGTGTCAATGGCAGCCATCTAATGGCGGGTGCTGATTATGTCATTGGGCACCACAAAGTAGAGCCTTATTTTGGTTTAACAACCTTGGGTGATTACGATGTGCCTCAGGAATCAGCAGCTCAACCGCAGATTCAGCCACAGCAGCCGGTAGTGGATACAACCAATAATGCTGGAGGAGGCAATGGTGCTGAGCAAGGTCAAACACCCGTGAATAACGACCTTCAGGTTGGAAACTTCCCCGAGTTTAAAGATTGTAACTGTTAGTGTGTAGTAACAGCAGCAGGTTGTTATGACCTGCTGGCTGTTTTTAAGCTGACTTTATTTGATTAATCTTAATGCAAATGGATAGGTGTAGCGTTCGCCTTTCTTTGCCTGTAGTCCAGCATAAATCGCTAGTCCCAGTGCGCCGATGCCAACAATGCCTGCAAGAACTAGGAAAATCCCCATCGCAGTGGACAGCACAACCAATGCAAAAGCGATGACCAGCGCGGTGATTTGAAAATTAAGTGCTTCTTTGCCGTTAGCATCAACAAAACTGCTGTCATTGCGTTTTAGCAGCCAGACAGCGAGTGGTCCTAGTACGATGCCGAGTGGAAATATCAGTGCAGTGAGTGCTGATAAGTGTGCTGCCATTCCCCATATGCTTTCTTCTGCTTTAGTCAATGTGCCCATGCTTGAACTCCTTGTTAATGATTGCCTATTATCGGGAAACTCCCCAGACTTTTTATGTGTTTGCTACCCTTGTTGAGTAGAAATAATGACAAATAGGTTCGAGTATGCAGCGATTCTTATTGATAACAGTCTTACTTTTAAGTTATTCCACGTTGTCGGCAGAGATTTTTAGCTGGGTGGATGCTTCTGGTAATACAGTGTATGGCGACAGCCCGCCTGAAAACGTTGCTGCCGAATCAGTTGCACCACCAGAGCTCACAGTGTTAGAAAATTTTGCCAACCGTTACGCCGATCAAGCGACGCCTGATCCTGTTAAAACGTCCTCAAGCAACGTAAACACAGCTCAAACGGCAATGCCTAAGGCAGTAGTAAGGCCTTATAAGCGTTTAAAAATTATTGCACCAAAGCCTAATCAGTCAATCCGTGCAGATGATGGTGACATCTCAGTGGCGGTGTTAACCACTCCTAAACTGCGTGGGGGTGATAGCTTGGTCATCTACTTAAACGATCAAGAGCACGCACGTGCAAAATCCAGAGTCGCTAATTTAAGTGACTTAGAGCGTGGCGAGTATCAGCTTGCTGTAGAAATTCAAAATGCCAACGGTCAGTCATTAATTCGTTCAACGATGCACTTTAATGTGCAAAAGAATTCAGTGATTAAACGCCCATCATTGAACCCTTACGGTGGCTAATGCGGCTTAGTCAAGCCAATAAGCTTGGTAGTGCCCCTGTGGGTCGTGCTTTTGCGCTTCGACGTCTATTTTAAAACCGTTGCATTTTTTGATGTCGTGACCGATGCCCGCTTGGAAATTCCAATTCCCGTAGTTGTTGCACGGTTCAAAGTCTAATAAGTAGTGTTCAAACCAACTAGCACCGAGCCGCCAATCCAAACCCAAATCACGCACTAGATAAAGTGAAACAGACTGCCTGCCGCGATTCCCTATATAACCTGTTTCTAATAGTTCAGTCATATTGGCATCAACAAAGCGCTGCCCTGTGGTCCCATTGCACCAGCTTTGAATAGCATCGGCGGTGATTGAGATTTTCTTTTTAGAGGTGTTTTGACCGCGCATGCCACCACCTAAAAACAAATCAGGGCCATGTTTGTAAGAGGCAAAATGATAGTAGTCTCGCCACAGTAGCTGGCAGATTAGCCAGCGGGTTGATTCATTTTGTACTCTATCTTGCTCAAACCGCCTAATTTCGTGATAAACCTGTCTCGGGGATAGGCAGCCATTGGCAAGCCAGGGTGATAACTTGCTTGAGTAGTCACTACCGAGGAGTTGGTTTCGGGTTTCTTTGTAACTTTCTAAGCCCTTACCGCACCACATGTAAGTATTTAAGCGTGCGAGCCCCGCTTGTTCACCACCGTTAAAGGCGATGACTGCTTTGTTTGAAATGGCGCGACTGTCTGTCACAGGATTGGTTTCGGTAGATGCTAGATTGAGATTTTCAGGCGCAGGAGGCAGTTTTTTAGGGGGCTCACAGCAGGCAGGGACAGCCCATGCTTGCTCATCCCAATTGCTCTCGATGACTCGTCTAAATAATACATAGCTATTGGGGATAGAGGCGGGTTCTGTAGGTAACGTGTTAATATCCAGTAGCGTTGTACCACCCACGATATCTAGTTCACAAAATTGGCTAATACCCGTTTCTTGAAGCTGTTCGCAGTAGCCGCATTCA
>JBMZDT010000014.1:0-14125 GCA_049614505.1 Leucothrix sp. | reverse complement strand
TGTCGCTAGTTTCTACGGGCTTGGTTGTACTTTTATCTAGACTGACTGCTGGCTTGGTAAGAGTGTTTTCTGTTAAAGACTCCCGAATAAACTTTGCAACATTGCCATAAAGTTGTGATTCGCGTGATTTCAATCGGCATATCGATAAATGATCATCATCCAATCCCACCGGAGACTTTTCTTTTGGAAAATTACCGCTGGCGCTATTTTCGCTGACGATTTGAATACCCTTCCATCCAAACCACTTATTTTTCACTCGAATTTCTTTGGTTTCAAAGAAGCACAAACATTTCAGTGACTTTGCTTTTACTAGTTCTGTAAACGCGTTAGACAAACGACGCAGTGCAGGCTCATCCTTTTTTAAACCATCAATCACCCGGTTGCCACGGTATAAAGGTAAGGCATCGAGTGCGTCAGCCCAGCCACTGCCAGAGTGCGGTGTGGCAATGAAAATAACCCCAACAGTGTTCTCAACAATCCTGCGGTAGTCTTCCGTACTATTGTTTCTACCCTGCTCCAATAGGTGCTTGCTGATGAGGCCGCCCATGCTGTGAGCGATAAACAAGATGGGCTTTTCACCAATGTTTTTAATCGAAAGATGGTTGAGCAGGTTGAGTCCGCGATCTTCCATAGACATCACGTCATTAACCCAACGGCTTCGATCTGCCCCATAGCCGATTGTCCAGATACCGATATTAGGAAAGTCTTCACTTAGCCATTTTGGCCAGAACGCGTCGCCGTCTTCCCATGTGGTGCGAGCATCACCGCCTAGGCCATGAACGAAAATCACATCTAACGAACGGTTGGGGTTTTCCGTTCCACCGATAGGGAAAATGCCATGTTCGTTATCAGCCATGCAGGAATGCCTTTGAGCGATGAGGTTGGCCGATATTTATACCATTTATGAGTGGTTTTGTCTGAGTGATTTTCTGCTGCAAACTCGTAGGCAGGTGTGTAGGATAGGTTTTGCATCAGCGGGTGCTTTGTAAATATTTCAGGATCAAATCAAACATGTCAGAGAACTACACTACGTTACTGCTAGAGCGCCCTGTGTCGCACGTTTTACAAGTCTCATTAAACCGTCCCGAGGCTGCTAATGCTTTCAATACACAAATGTCGTGTGAGTTGTATCAGCTGTTTGAAGCGTTGGCGCTAGAGGCTGGTGATGTTCGTTGTGTGGTGCTAACGGGATCAGGCTCGCGTGCGTTTTGCGCCGGTGGCGATCTAAAAGAGCGTAAAGGCATGACTGATGAAGCGTGGGGTAAGCAGCATCTGGTGTATGAGCGTATGATGCGTGCGATTTTGAACTGCCCTTTGCCAATTATCGGCGCTGTTAATGGGGCAGCTTATGGTGGTGGTTGCGAGCTGACGGCGGGTGTTGACTTTGTTTATGCGGCTGACAGTGCCAAATTTGCGCTCACTGAAACCAGTTTAGGGATTATTCCAGGTGCAGCAGGTACACAGACCTTAGCGCGTGCGATGGGAGAGCGGCGTGCTAAGGAGTTAATCCTATCCGCTCAACCTTTTTCGGCGGCTGAGGCGTATGAGTGGGGATTGGTTAATGCAGTGTATTCGTTGGCTGAGCTGTTGCCGGCTGCTATCGCGATCGCTGAGCGAATTGCGGCTAATGCGCCTGTTGCTGTGCGTCAAGCCAAGCAATCTATTCATCGCGGGCTACAGATGTCACTGCGCGATGGGATGGCGTTTGAAATAGAAGCCTATCACCGCACGATTCCAACGCAGGATCGTCGCGAAGGTGTGTTGGCATTCAACGAGAAGCGTAAGCCAAATTTCAAAGGGTGCTAATTATAAACACGGCTGTATTGTCCATTTCCCAGCGTTTGCACCGCGCCAGCATTGAAAGCGCTGACCAAAGCCGGTGATTTTGGTATTGGCGTGTGTGTCGTGGGTTTCAACGACATACTGAATCGAGCGAATAGCATCATCCGGAAGGTTAGACAATGTCAGGACGGTTGCGCCAGCATTGTGTGAAGGGTCAGAGCACCGCTCTATAGTTTCGGTATAGTGACCTTCAGAGGGTTCTTTTGTACCAAACGCTGAGAGGAGCGCCTTGGCAATTTGTTTGGATGAGGTTGTTTTGGGCAGTGATAGCTGCTGCGTATTCATCCAGCGGTAGCTCTGAACAGCCAGTGGCGGCAATATTTGCCAGTCAGCGGGTCGGTCTTTTGGCAAACGTGGAAATCCATACAGTGCTTTAGTGTGTCGTTTGGCGATAACAGGCTTTGCGGTGTGAGTCGCCCGGTAATAGCAGGTGCGCTTAGCACTATCGCAGTAAAAGCCTGCGCCCACGTGAAAGGTGCTGACTCGGCGACTGGGCATATAGCGCTTATTGACGGCGATTGCTGCGCTTAGCGAGAGATATTGCTGGGTCAGGAAGGGGGAAGCACCCTTTGTATTAAAGCAAGCACCAGTCAGTTGGCCCGCAGCATCGTGGGTGTCAGAAAAACAAACGACACCCCGTTCAGGGGAGTAGTGGGATGGGGGTGCAAGGTCAGCATAGCCTGTGGGTCTAATGGGAGCGCCTTTTTCTGGGGTAGCAGATTCAGCGGTGAGCGAAACAGCTGACAGGGCCAGCAGTATCATGTGTAGAGTAGGTTGTTTTCTTATTCTCATTGGGTACCTAAACGATATCTTGCAGTAATCCTTGAATATCCATGCGACACATAATAAGTGTTTTGAGTGCTGCTTGATACTGCGTTAGTGCTAATAAATACGACACTTGTGTATTTATTGCGTTGCTAAAAGTCATGACCGTTTCATCACATTGAGTTGATTGAACGCCATATGCTAGTGCTGCATTTTTGCTTTTTGCGGTATTTTCTAAGGATATTTTGTGCAGATTGTCAGTCCTCGCAATACCGCAGTCCTGCTTTTAACTCCTCATACATCAAATAATCCGTTTCAATCATGCCAAGCGATTGGTAAGTTTTTTGTGCATTGATATTGTCTTTTTCAACATAGAGGCGAAAGCCGCAGACAGCAGGGTCTTGTTCGGCAAGTGCCTTTACCTTGTCATAAAGCGAGCGATAAATACCTTGGCGGCGATAGTCTTCTCGTACATAGACGCTTTGTACCCACCACACAACACCGTTGCGCCAATCACTCCACTCGGTGGTGATCATAAGTGAGCCTGCAATGTTATCGCCATCTTCTGCGACTAAATAAAAACCGTGGCTGGGGTTGGCGATCATCGTATTCACACCTGCCAAAATAACCTGAGGTAGGAGCGTCTTATGTTCGGTTTCATAAGCCATGAGGCGGTTGAATTCTGCGATAGCTTCGGCGTCTTTAACGTCTGCTTGGCGGATGGAGTATTGAGGGTTGTTCATAAGTTAGGTCACAATGATAGGCTAAGAAAATTAGTCGAATGAGTGTATAGAAAAATTCATTTTGTGAATAGTTGGTAAAAACTCGCAAATGGTCGATATCTTCGTTGAAATCATCGGTATTTCAAGCAAATAATAACCGTAAATTTAAAGACCCAACAACAAGCCACGATGGCTTAGGAATTATTATGGATGTTGCAGCAAATACTTTTGTCATTACAGGTGCCGCACGTGGTTTAGGCCTTGCCATTGCTCACTCTTTGGCAGCACAAAATGCTAATGTTATGTTAGCGGATAGGGACGAGGACGCCTTACAAGAAGCACTCAGCTCGATGCCAGCGAACACTGGCAAGCAATCTAGCCTGGTTGCGAATGTGACTGACGAGGCAGATGTTGAAGCTTTGTTTGATAAGGCAGAAGCTGAGCTAGGGCCTGTCTCGGGCTTGGTCAATAATGCGGGTATCCTACGCGATGGAATGTTGGTAAAAGTTAAAGAGGGCGAGGTGGTTGATCGCATGAGCCTAGCGACTTGGCAATCCGTTATCGATGTGAATCTAACGGGTGTGTTTCTTTGTGGGCGTGAAGCGGCTGAGCGCATGATTGTGAGTGGTCAGTCAGGGGTAATTATTAATATCTCTAGCATTAGCCGTGCAGGGAACGCGGGTCAGTCAAATTATGCCGCTGCAAAAGCGGGTGTAGTTGCGCTAAGTACAACTTGGGCAAAAGAGTTAGCACGTTACGGCATTCGCAGCGCTTCAATTGCACCAGGGGTGTTTGAAACAGAAATGGTGGCGTCAATGAAACCTGAAGCCAAAGCACGCTTTGTAGGGATGATACCGGCTAAGCGAACGGGTGCGGTTGAAGAGCTGGCAGACGCTGTGAACTTTATTATCAAGAATGATTATTATACAGGTCGGGTGATGGAGCTTGACGGTGGGCTGAGGGTTTAACCATGCTACGTTGGGGAATGTTATCCACGGCAAAAATTGCGCGTGAACAGGTTATTCCAGCACATCTATCCGCTCGGGGTAACTGTATTAGTACAATTGCGAGCCGTGATGTCAGTCGTGCTCAGCAGGTTGCGGATCAATTTCAAATCCCATATGTTGCAGAGAGTTATGAAGCGCTGCTGCAATCAGATCAGGTCGATGCAGTTTATATTCCGCTGCCCACCTCTCAGCACATTGAGTGGTCAATTAAAGCCGCTAATGCGGGTAAGCATGTGCTAGTAGAAAAGCCACTGGCCTTAACAGCCGATGATATTTTGCCAGTGCAAGCCGCTGCGAAGGCGAATGGTGTCATCGTAGCCGAAGCTTTTATGGTGCATTACCACCCACAATGGCAACAGGTAAGGCAGTGGTTGTCTAGTGGAGCCATTGGGCGTTTACGGCATATACAAGGGGCTTTTTCATATTTTAATCGTGACCCAGACAATATGCGTAATAAACTAGAATTAGGCGGCGGTGGCATTCCTGATATTGGTGTTTACCCGATGGTAACGGCGAGAATGGCAACGGGTTGCGAGCCTCTTAAAATCAGAGCAGATGTGGAATTTGATCCTGACTTTGGTACAGATCGTTATGCTAATGTGCAGTGTCAGTTTGCCGATTTTGACCTGTCATTTTATGTCTCAATGACGATGGCATTGCATCAGTCTATGAAGTTTCATGGTGAAGAAGGTTACATTCAAATCGATGCGCCGTTCAATCCGGGTTTATATGGTGATGCTGTGATTAGTCTGTGGAACCAAAATCACACCATTGTTGAAACCAAACGCTTTGCTGGCGTGAACCAATACCAATGTCAGGCAGAGGCTTTTGCTGACGCTGTTATCAGTGGTGATGCGTCGGGTTTGTTTAGTTTGGAGAGTTCTGTAGCCAATCAGCGGGCTTTGGATGCAATTTTCAAATCAAACGAGAATGGGGCTTGGGTAGCTGTTTAAATACCGAGGTAGCGCGCCTTGAGCTCAGGGTTGGCGGCCAATTCTGCGGCGCTACCAGACCAAGCGAGCTGTCCTTTTTCAATCATGTGGTGGTAGTCGGCAATTGCCGCAAATTCATCAATGTTTTTGTCAATGAGTAAAATGCTTAGGCCTTGCTGTTTCAGCTGTGCTAAGCGTTCCCAAATTTCCTGACGAATTAAGGGCGCTAGTCCTTCGGTCGCTTCATCTAAAATCAAGAGCCTAGGATTGATCATCAGTGCTCGACCAATGGCTAGCATCTGTTGTTCGCCGCCTGAGAGCTGATTGCCCATATTATCCAGACGTTCGCCTAGTCGTGGAAAGAAATCCAAAACTTTGTCCACTGTCCAAGGGTCATCACTTTGCGCATAGTTGGCTGCGGTTGCAATGAGGTTTTCTCTGACACTCAGGTTAGGGAATATTTGACGCCCTTCAGGCACCAGCCCAATGCCTTGTTGGGCGATGTTAAATGCCGCTTTACCACTAATGGTTTCACCGTTAAAGCGGATCTCTCCTGTGCGAATAGGCAGGGTGCCAAGGATGGAGCCGACCGTCGTCGTTTTCCCCATACCATTGCGCCCAAGCAGGGTGGTGACTTCGCCCTGCTTGCACTGCAAACTCATCCCAAATAATGCTTGAATCGAGCCGTAGAATGTTTCGATTTGTTTTATTTCAAGCAGGCTCATGTGTCGCTGCCTCCAAGGTAGGCTTGCTGCACCGCTGGGTTTTTGCGAATGTTGTCGGCCGTATCGGTGGCAATAATGTGCCCGTTGACGAGCACGGAAAGCTGGTCAGCCATTTGGAAAACAGCATCCATATCGTGTTCAACCAGTAAAATGGTTTTATCACCTTTCAGCGCATTTAAGATGCTAATCATTTGTGCGCTTTCTTCTTTGCCCAACCCTGCCATGGGTTCGTCAAGTAGCAATAGTTTGGGTTTCATGGCCAGTGCCATCGCGACTTCCAGCTGACGTTGTTCACCATGAGAAACATTAGCGGCCAATGTGTTAGCACGGTCTTCTAGTTGTAGCAGTGTTAGGCTTTCCATCGCTGCTGTGCGCAGTTCAGCATTGTCATTGGCGCGTGACCAAAAGCGAAATGAATGCCCGCTATTCGCCTGTACCGCCAGCATGACATTTTCTAGCAGTGTCATGGGCAAGATGACACTGGTTATTTGGAAAGATCTGGCTAGGCCTAATCGCGCACGCTTGGGCATTGAGTAATGACGCATGTTGCGACCGTCGAAATGAATGGTGCCGCTGTCAGGGCTGAGTGCGCCAGAAAGTTGGGCTATGAGGGTTGTTTTGCCTGCGCCATTAGGCCCAATAATGGCGTGGATCTGACCGCTGGCAACATCAAGATTGACATTATCTGTTGCGATAATGCCGCCAAAGCGTTTGGTTAGGCCATTGATATTGAGTATGTGGTGAGCACTGTGATTAGTCATTGCTGACCTCACTAGTGTTATCCCAACGTTGTAAGAAGCCGTGGATGCCGCCTTTACCATAGAGCACTAAAGCGACCAGCATCACGCCAAAAATTAGATGCCAGTAGAGCGTGATTTTTGATAAAAACTCTTCCAGAAAAACGAAAGCAATGGTGCCAATAACGGGGCCAAATAAGGTGCTGACCCCGCCAATAATCACCATGAAAATCAGCTCGCCAGAACGTGCCCAGCCAATCATGTCAGGGCTGATGAAGCTGGTGAAGTTACCCAGTAATACACCTGCTAAGCTGCAAATCATCGCTGAGATAACGTAGCACGTTAAGCGATAGCGGTAGGTGTTAAAGCCCAGCGACTGCATGCGGATTTCATTAAACTTGGAACCAATAATTACCTTGCCAAAGCGTGAGTGAACCAGCCGATGCACAAAAAATAGCGTGATCAGTAATAACCCAAACACCCAATAATACAGCCCAGTGCTGCTTTCCATGTCTAAGATGCCTGGAAACTCACTGCGTTGATAAATCACTAAGCCATCATCCGCTCCATACTCTGACAGGCTGAGGAAGGTGAAGTAGACCATTTGGCTAAACGCCATGGTAATCATAATGAAATAAACGCCTTTAGTGCGTAAGCTAATCGCCCCAGTAATGAGTGCGAATAGGGCGCTAACCCCGAGTGCTAAAGCGATATGCAGCCAGCCGTCATAATAGTCATAGTAAGAAGCAATCCCAACGCTATAGGCACCAATGCCGATATAAGCGGCGTGGCCCAAGCTCACCATGCCACCAAATCCAAGAATCAAATTTAAGCTGGTCGCGGCAATGGCTAAGATTAACGCGCGACTTAACAAATCTAAATAAAACGGCTGGTTGATTAGCTCAAAAATAAAAGGTGCGATGGCTAGTACTAGCAACAATCCAAGGTAGATGCGCCCTGATACAGTGCTTGGAAACAGCCCCATTACTTTGCGCCCGCAGGTGGAAATAGCCCTTGGGGCTTAAAAGCTAAAATAGCTGCCATCAGGATGTAGATCAGCATGGCAGAAATAGCCGGTGCAGCGGTTTCAGCTGCCTCATTTGAGACGACGAGTTTCATTAAGTCATCAAGGTAGGAGCGGCTGAGTGTGTCCATTAGTCCCAGCAGTAATGAGGCGTAAAATGCGCCTTTAACTGAGCCGATGCCACCGACAATCACAACTACAAAAGCGGTAATAATAATGTCATTACCCATACCGATACTGGCCTCGGTAATTGGGGCAATTAGCATGCCTGCAAGCCCTGCAAGGGTCGCACCGAGCGCAAAAACGATCAGGAATAAACGATTGATATTCACACCTAACGCCTCAACCATGGTGCGGTTTGAGGCACCGGCGCGAATCAACATGCCAAGGCGAGTCTTGGTGACTAAGATATACAGTAGTGCAGCAACCAATAGGCCAGCGGCAATAATCACAACGCGATACGTTGGTAATATGATTGTGCCAAGCGTAATTTGACCATTGAGTATTTCTGGCAATGGAATAGCCATGCCCGCTGAACCCCAGATCATATGGATTAAAGTATCAAAAATTAGAATCAGGCCGAAGGTAACGAGCACATGATCCAAGTGATCAGCGCGATACAGCTTGCGGGCAATAAACCATTCAATCAGTGCCCCAACAATAAATACTCCAATTAAGCCACCTACGATGCCAATAAGGAAAGAGCCCGTTGTGACCACTAAGGAGCCGCAAAAATACGCCCCCACCATGTAAAACGAACCGTGGGACAGATTAATAAAATCCATAATGCCAAAAATCAGGGTCAACCCAGACGCTAGCAGGAACAGTAGTAGTCCCAGCTGTAAGCCGTTCATGAGTTGAGTGATAAGGAGATTCCAATCCATTTGTGGTGCCTAATCAGAAGCGGGTGGCGTTGTGACTATAGTTTGCAATCCTTAGCATGAGGGTCTTGGTGATCTTCATAGACAGTGGACACCACTTTGGTTGTCCAGCGGCCATCATCATCTTTCACGACTTCGCGTAGGTAGAAGTTCTGAATTGGCATGTGGTTATTACCAAACTTGAAGTTACCGCGTACTGAGTCGAAATCTGCTTTCATCAGTGCAGCACGCACCGCATCCTTATCATCTAACTTGCTATCCAGCGCGTCGACAGCACTTTTGATTAGCATAATAGCGTCATAGGCCTGTGCGCCGTAGAAAGAAGGGTATTTGCCGTGCTTTTTTAGGAAATCGCCAACAAATTTCTTATTCGCCGCATTGTCTAGATCAGGCGACCATTGCTGGGTCATTTTACTACCCAATACGCCAGCTAGGTTCGCTTTTTGCAGCTTAGGTAAGGCGATCGAATCCACTGTGAAAACGGTGTATAAGTCTACAATGCCGCGCAGACCTGCTTGCTGATACTGTTTGATAAATGCGCCACCTGCTTTACCTGGATAAAACGCATAAATAGCTTCAGCACCTGACGCTTTAGCTTTAGCAAGTTCCGCAGAGAAGTCCAATTGGGCATCCGCCCCCCATTTGGTCATATCCTTGCCTTTGATTTCACCGTTAAAGGTGCTTTCCATGCCTTTAACCATGTCCTTACCCGCAGCGTAGTTCGGCGCCATGATGTAAAGTGACTTAACGCCTTGCTGACTCAAATGCTCACCCATCGCCATTGGGGTTTGGTCATTCTGCCAAGAAGTAGAGAAGAAGTTTTGGTTACAGCGCTTGCCTGCCATCTGTGATGGACCAGCGTTAGCACTAATGAGAAATTTATCCGCTTTAAGCACGGACCGTGCAGACGCCATTAAGACATGTGACCAGATGTAACCGGCAACAAAATCCACATCGTCTTGTTTGACGAGCTTGTCTGTTTTTTGTTTACCAATGTCTGGTTTAAAGCCGTCATCTTCAAAAATAAGCTCGATAGCTTTGCCACCCATCTTGCCGTCGATGTGCTCCATCGCCAGCTCGACAGACTGCTTCATGTCTTCACCGATCACGGCAGCGGGAGTAGTTAACGTGGTGACGAAGCCAATTTTTACGGGGTCGGCTTGTACAACAAGGCTAGTGCCAAAGAGTGTGGTGGCCAGAAAAGTGGCACGCATGGCGTTTGTGAGCATGGTTCTCCTCCAAGTAGTATTGGCACTAATATAGTGCCCGAATTTGATCGAATCACTATACCAGATTGTTAAGAGGAGAATATTGGTTGGAGCAGAAATATAGCTGCATTAAATCTTGTCTAGCCGGAGTCGCGTATTACCGATAATCGCCGCTAGTGCATTGCCTTCAGGCCACAGTGCCATTTGTCGTTGTTGTGGTCTACCAATGGTGGGTCTGACAAGTTTGTTAGGTTTTTGTGCAACAAGTGGGTAAGCATACTTCCCGTTGTTTAAGCGAATCAACAAAATGCCATCTTGCGCCGTGATTTGGGCACGCGTGATTCGAGCATTTCCGCTAATCGTTGTAACGCGATATTTCCCTAAGCGATTTTGCCAATACGGTGAGATAGGGGTGGGTCTGAATTGCTGCCCAACAATTTTCTTGTTGCTAGGTTCGTTCAAAGAGACTCGATGCAGCCCGTTAACCTTGTCTAGAGACATGCGTAGGCTAATAGGGATGAAGCCAATTAATTTAAAAGTAGAATAATAATAGCCGTCGGATTTTTTGATGCCTGTGATGCGTCTCCCATTAAAGTCTGTAAACACACTGTGCTGGTTAGGTTTTACATGGACATAGCCATAAGCTGAGGAGTAATGCCCCGCAATGGCGTTGAGTTCAGTGGATGGCATTGGCACTGTTTGCAGTGAAGCCGCGTAGGTCGATGCACTAATTATGCAGACGCTGAGGAGTAATAGAATTTGATTTCCCATTACTCCATCATAATACGGCTTGTCTTTAAAAATCCCTTACCGTTATGTAAGCAAGGTGGTTATTGTGCCGAGCCTTGGCTGATGGTGACTTCAACTAATGCTGGGCCATCATAAGCTAATGCTTGTGCCAATGCGGTATCTAACGCTGCTTTGTCGTTGGCCAATAGCCCCATCGCACCACATAATTCTGCATAGTCTGCAAAAGAATGGTCAGGTAAGTTGATTTGTTCGTCGAGTCCATCGGTTTCCTGTTTTATCAGGACATGCGTGATGTTCATTTTATACTTTACGGCGGTATGAATCTCAGAAAGGTGTCGGTCAAAGCCTATGTCGCCAGAAATAGAGATGACTTGTCGGTCTTTAAATTTGAGATCATTTTCCTGCGTTGCTGACCAAGCACCCATCGCGGCAGGGAAAGCAAAGCCATCTGAGTCGGGGTGCCCAGACATTAAAATAGATTGCTCGACGCATTCAAAATAGTGGCCAAATGTATCCGTGGTTTCATCTACATCCAGTGTAATGATGGCATCAGGGTTGACTGCTTCACTGAGTGTTTCAAATAAAATCGCGGTATTTAGCGCGTTTTCATCGGTACTTAGTGCTTGATGTCGCTTTGTTTGACGCCAAGTTTCCCAGTGTGCAGCAATGCTGGCTGTTTGATCTTGTGTCCACATATCGCCCAAGAAATCGTCGGATAAGGCTTGGGCGGTGACCCCTATTTCTCCCCATACAGGAACATCAATAGGGTGAGATTTTGCCAATGCCGCCAACTCATAGTCAACTTGCACCGTTGGGCGATCTGCTGAAATGCCAGTGTGTTGGCTAAAGCTGGCACCAAATACTAATAAAGCATCGGCTTCATTAACCAGTTCGCTAGCCACTGGGGAGCCACCCAATCCAAGAACACCACCAGCTAGTGGGTGATTGTCTGGGATCAGGCCTTTGCCTTTGAATGTTGTAATGACGGGCGCGCGCAGCTGTTCGGCTAACTGAATGACTGCTTCCATTCGGTCACGTGCACCATGTCCTGCGATGATCGCTGGTCGTTCGGAGTCCCGGAGTAAGTCGATGGCGTCCTGAAGTGCATCTTGAGGGGGGGCAATGTTTTGGGAGGGTAGGCGGCCTCGTGGCGAACCTGCCTGCATCGGCCCTTTCAGTGCTAGCCTTGGTGTGCCATCGGGAAAGATAAGGTGTGACACGCCACGATTTAATATGGCGTTTTTACAAGCAAGGTTAGCAAGTTCAGTATGCTGGCTGTTATAGCCGACTGTTTGTGACCATTGTGCAACGTTTTCATTGCTGTAATGTTTAAAGAAGGGTTGATTATAGCTGTCTGACTTAGGGGTAACCTGACCTGTGAGTGCAACCACTGGGGCTCTGTTGACGTTGGCATCCCAGAGTGCACTAAGCAGATGGGTCGAGCCAAAACGGCTCATGGCGAAACAAGCAGCTGGGCGTCCGGTTAAACTGCCATAGGCCGATACCGCAAATGCGGCGGCGCTTTCGCGGCTAACTTCAAAATAGGTAATCTTGCCTTGTGTTTGTAGCGAATCGATAAGGCTTGAATTAGATGGGCCAGCAACACCAAATGCTTGTTGTATGCCCCAGTTTGAAAGCGTTTCAAGCATTAAATCGCCCACTGTGTTGGTGTGCTGGTCTATTGCCTTAAACTTACCTCGATAATGGGTCATGCAGAAAACTTTATTCTTGCAAGATACCGTCGTATTAAATCCTTTTTGTAAGTTTGTGTGGTTGAGTGTTTTTTGCCATTTAAGTGCGTTATCCATCATTGCTCCCTCTCCTACTTAGTCCTTTAAGTATCAGAATTAGTACTGTGAAACGGCCCTTTACCTTAACCCCCGTTGATTCAATTTTTCACCTTCATAAGACTGATGGTATATGACCTTAATAACTTACAATACGAAGAATTTTTTATGCCTTGATATGTAATTTTCTATGACGCGGCGGAATGGCTGATGGGGTATGCCTTAGCTTATTGTTTTAATTGGATTTTGTGCGGCAGTTGTCGTCTCCCTGATGACTAGATCAGTTGTTAACTCAATCCGTTCTACTGTCCGAGTATTGGTGCTAATTTGCTCGATAATATAGTTTGCCGCCCGTGAGCCCATTCGGCGTGATGGAGAATTCATCGTTGTCAATGCGGGTTTGATTGCACTAACGATCTCCATATTATCAAAACCAGTGATAGATAAGCGTTCAGGTACACTGAGTCCTAATTCGCGTGCGCCACTCAACGCACCAATCGCTAAGATGTCATTTCCACAAATAATAGCCGTAGTATCTGGGTAGCGTTTCATCAGTTTATGAATGGCTTGACGACCTTGCTCAGCGGAGTAGCGACACTCTTCAGAGCAATCCTCAGGTATCTGTATGCCTTTCTCCTTAAAGTAATCCAGTACACCATTGTAGCGTTGAATGGCACGATCATTATTTAACAAGATACCCGTGATAATACCAATTTTTTCATGGCCTAGGTCAGCGAGGTGTTTGGCAATTTGGCGACCTGCGGCGTCGTTGTTAAGCCCAATACAGCTAAACGTTGACTGCGGATTGTAAGTCCACAAATTGACATGAGGGATGTCCTGCTGACGAATCGCAGCATAAACCGCAGGGTGGTGGTCTTCACCGACTAACACTAGCCCATCAATGCCGCGAGTGATCAGTGCCTGCACTTCAAGCAGTTCTTCATCCATTGAGTAGCTGCTTTGAGCAAGCAGTAGAGTATAGCCTGCTTTAGCGACACCTTGTTGCAAATACTGGATGGCTTTTGAGAAGATGGCGTTGTCAATGGTAGGGACTACTGCGCCAATGGTATTGGTGCGGCGAGAGGCCAATGCTCTAGCCGCGCCATCTGGCATATAGCCTAGTTTCTCAATGACTTGCCTAATTTTTTTTTGTAGGTCTGGACTAACCTTGTCAGGCTGATTCAAGCAGCGAGAAACCGTAGCCGTCGATACGCCTGAAGCGTTGGCAACATCCTGTAGTGTGGGTTTTCGGTTTGACATGATCTTCCTGCATGCTGAACAGAATGGCGGAGTATAGCAAAACATGGCCTGTTGTGTGCTGCGTGTTAAATGAACGAAAGGCTATTGACAGCTGAACAGCAGATGACTACTATGAAAGCGCTTACATTATGGATTTCACCTTATACACATACATAGCTCGCTGAGCTGGAGTTACACGATGGCCGTTACCTTTCTGAAAAAAGCCGAAAAAAATGCTACAACCGGCGAAGACAATACTCGCGAAATCGTCTCAACCATGCTCAAGGAAATTGAAGCGGGCGGCGAAGCGCGTTGTGAAGAATATGCAAAACAACTCGATAATTACGAAGGCAATATCGTAGTTACTCAGGAAGAGATTGAAGCGGCAGGCAATTCACTATCCCAGCAAGTTAAAGACGATATTCGTTTTGCTTACGACCGTGTACACGGTTTTGCTGTTAAGCAGCGCGAATCACTAATCGACTTCGAAACAGAATTATCGCCTG
>JBMZDT010000013.1:0-14302 GCA_049614505.1 Leucothrix sp. | reverse complement strand
GGCCAACTTGATCTTAGCTGATTTATGATTCGCAAAGTCTTTAAGATTTTCCAACTGTTGATGCACATTTTCTACGGCATCGGCGTCATTATTTACCACACGCTCATTAAGCGTCGTGATGCTCATGATCCCATTTTCAAAGAGGCATTCACTCACTGGTATAAACAGGGTTGTGATATTGTCGGTTTGCGTATCGTGGTTGAAGGCAAGCCTGCTGACGGCCCCGTGTTGATGGTGGCTAACCATGTTTCTTGGCTAGATATTTTATTGTTAGCTAGTGTGGCTAACCCGCGTTTTTTATCCAAAGCTGAAATCCGTAAATGGCCATTGATTGGGTGGGCAGGGCAGCAAATAGATACCTTGTTTATTCAGCGGGGAGAGCGGTCTGCTTCCGAAGCGGCGAGCGCAGGTATTGCTGAAGGTTTGCAGCAAGGTAACCGTATTCTGATCTTCCCAGAAGGCACAACCACAGAGGGCAAGGTTGTCAAAAGATTGCATGCGCGGTTATTTGGTGCAGCGATTAACACACGCAGCCCGGTACAGCCCATTGTGATTCACTACACCGATAATAATGCGGCTGAGCATACCAGTGATCGTATTCATTATGTTGGGCAACAAAACCTAATCACGAACCTTTGGCTGTTGTTAGGGTGCAAAAACCCTACGGCTTATGTGTATTGCTTACCAACGGTTGATTCGGAAGGTCTTACGCGTAGAGAGTTGTCTAATAAAATTCATCAAACGATGCGGCAGTCGCTCGAACGGTCACAACAAGCACAGTTAGCGAGAGCCACACAGGCTTAGCTAGCCTCGCTAAATCCGATAAGCTTCAGTCACCATATCAGGTACCAAAATCCCATAGATGCGGGCTTTATTAGAGGCATGGTTCTCTTTAAACACGACATACAGCGCTTCAGCGCCGTTCTTAAATTTGATGTGGGCTTGCTGCAAATTATTTTGCAATGAAATGGGCTCAAGCTGCATGCGGTTAGCAGGGATTTCAATCAAATCAATTTCCTCTAAACCCTCCGTGCTTAGGCTTAAGTAGCGAGCTAGGTCTAACATGGGGATTACCCGGCTAGGGGTGTCTTCTTGGCTGAGAATGACCCACTTAATATCACTTTTGACAATTTCCTCAGCGCGTTCTCGTGTGACGACCCGGGTAGAGCGTACAAAGTTATTTTCTAATAAACTGGCGACCCCAATGCGTTGCAAGGTTTGTGAGATCGGATTGATTTTGTAATCCTGATCATTGGTTTTGAGCATGGTTAAAAACAGTGACTGCTTTTTAAAGATAACGCGCGAGGTGAGCTGAGCAACAACAATGGTGAGCATGCCAGGCATGACAATGCCGGGGTTGTAGGTCAGCTCGATAATAGCGGTTAACGCCGCTAGCGGGGCTTGTAAGCAGGCACCAACCATCGCTCCCATGCCTAGTAGGGCGTAAAAGCCAACGTCGGCTAATACCCAGCCCTCGGTGAAATTAACAAAGAGCCCGACCGCAGCGCCAATAGCGCCACCTAAAATAAATGCTGGGCCGATCATACCGGCGGGCACACCCAAACCAACGCAAAAGCTCGTCGCAATCAGTTTGAAAATGATCAGGCTAGTGAGCGTAAGAATCGTGAAGGAGAGGGGCTCGCGCAGTAACTTTGTAATAGAGTCGTAACCAATGCCCAGTACCTCAGGCTGTGCCATGCCACAGAGCCCGGTGACAATGCCTGCCATACAGAGCTTCCACCAGATATCGATATGGCTGGTTTTCTTGGCAACGGTTTCTAACATATGGTTCAGCAGAGCAGCAGCCGTCCCCACCACTATCCCAAGGACTAACACGATAGGCAGTTGCTTGAGCGAGTTTAAATTCATTTCTGGCACAAGAAATGCGGGCTGAAGACCAAATACGGCACTGGATAAGCTAGTGGCTACAACTGAGGCCAGCATAATGGGAATAAAACTAGCTAGCGTAAACTCCATCATAACGACTTCAAGGGCAAAAATAACCCCAGCCAGCGGCGTATTGAACGAGGCCGAGACCCCAGCGGCTGAACCACAGGCGACCATGGTACGAATGCTGTTATTGGGGAGTGCAATGCTTTGCGCAAATAAGCTGCTAATTGATGCGCCAAGGTAGACGTGAGGGCCTTCACGACCAACTGAATGGCCACAAATAATGGCGATGGCGGCACCAAAAAACTGAATAAAAAACCCGCGAACGGTAAAGTAGCCTTGGTGATAGGTTAGGCGGTCAATGACCTTGGCAATCCCCAATACACGCTGGTTTTTGGCATAAAAGAAAAAGAGTGCGCCTAATAATAGCCCGCCAAGCACGGGTAAGAAAAAATGCGCTGCCGTGCTAAGGGCTTCGTAGTTGTCAGGCCCATTGCCAGGCAATATTGCGTCTTGTGTGGTTTCTACGATGAGGCGAAATGCAATAATGACCCCACCCGCCAGAAAGCCAGTGATCAGTCCTACCAATGCGAGGTGCATCGGCGCTTCTGGCCTAGATAGCTGAATACGCTCGTTTTCAAGCCACAGAAGCCATTTTGTTTTAATTGTTTTTGCGATGCCCATGAAATGATCTTATGTCGGTTTTGGCGTGCTTTAAGCGCTAGTCTCCGAAATTAAACTGGCGCCACATTATTGTATTCCTTTACGCGTCAGCTTGGTACCGATTATCTATGAATAACTACCTAGTCTCGGTGATTAGCCTCTACGATAAATAACACGGTGTTGATACTGTATTTAAAAATTATAATTGCAAAGAGAAAACAACATGTCAGTAAAATACTCAGAGTGCATCGACTGGAGCGCTGAGGAATACCAAAACTTTGGGGTTAAACCGCAGGTAACCCAGCACACTTTTCATGAGCTGCCATTATTTAGTGATGAGGCATTAGAAGCGCTGTTGGATGATTATCCCCGACACTGGCTACAGTGTTACACGATGGGAGACGACCCTGAAAACCATCGAGACTGGACTCCCGTGCACCTTGATAACAGCTCAGGTCGTGAAATATTATCCGCGCTGCAGGTCGGACGGATGTGGGTTAACGTCATTAAGTTGGATCAATACAGCGGTGAATATGCGGAACTCATCAAGCAAATGTACGAGGTGCTGAACGCGAATTGTCAGCACATCAGCCATGCGAAATCCTCCTTTAGTGCCTTATTAATTTCATCACCTGGGGTGCAGGTATATTGTCATGTCGATGCAGATGCCAATATGTTATGGCACTTAAAAGGGCGCAAACAGGTTTGGGTGTATCCTGCACGCGATACACGCTTTGCACCACAAAACTATGTCGAAGAAATTATTGGCGAAGCAAGGCATGAAAATGTGCCCTATCAGCGTTGGTATGATGAGCATGGATTTGGCCATGAATTAGCGCCTGGAGAAGTCGTGAGTTGGCCACAGCATTCGCCACATCGTGTTGAAAATGTTGGTTTTAATGTGTCGTTGACCACCAGCTATGTATCCAGAGAGAGCCGTCGCCAACTGGGAGTGCATGGTTTTAATCACTATATTTTAAAACCGCTAGGGTTTAAAAAGCGGTCGATTGAACGCATCGGGCTAATTGCTGAGTGCAAGTCGTTTACTTACTACGTATTGAAAAAGCTGAAACTGTTGAAAAAGGGTGACCGAGCGTCAGGCTATGTGTCGGACTTGCAGCTAGATGCTAACCACCCTCAGGGGATGTCGATACGCAAAGAAAAAAGCTTAACCGCATTTTCGCAGGTGGATGGCTAGGGTATTCGCCTAGCCAGAGGATTTATGCTGGAGCTTTTTGTAGCAGCGCTTTCACTTTTTGCTTCACAGGCCCATGTACGAAGTTATGCAGGTTGCTGCGCATATTACGTGGGAAGTAGCTGATATCCTGCATGGCTTCGGTATAGGCGCTATAGCGAAGCTTGTAGGAGTTTTCATCCGCTGAGTACATGAAGTTAAAGCGTTTTAAATCGGGGTGGTCAATACAGTTGGCGATTTCTGAGGTGATCATCATGGTGAGTAGAGAGTAGCGATGCCCCAGCTCCGCTTCAAAGCCACTTTGATAAGCGTGCATGGTGTCACCATCAATCAACGAATACAGCCCCGCGACGGCTTGATTATCAATCCTTAAAATGCGTAACTCCACTTTATTCAGCGGCAATAATCGTTTTACGACGGCGCGGTGAAAAGCTTCAAAGTTCGTTTGATGAAATGCGCTGGGTTGTTCAAGCTGACCACGACGCTCACGATTGAGATCTGCAAGCTCGGTCATGGCTTTATCAATATCCAACCCTGTGCGAATTGAATCAATCACAAAGTCTTGCTCCGTTTCTAGCCGAGTTAACATGCGAGTAATGTTGTTTCGCTTTTTTTTCTTAAGACTCATTAGGTAGTCTTTATAGGTTTCAGGTAAATCAATTAAGGTCCTAAAGCCGTTGAGTTGTACTGTTGGCTCGACGGAGAGTCGTTGATCAGAAAATAACCGACTTAATAGCGAGTCTGCCAAGAGCTGTTTGAATAAGGCCCCTTGCCACTGATGTTTTTCTTGCAACAGCACATTTGAAAACTCGCTGATCACCTCACTTTCTTTGCCTGGGGTGATTAGCAAATCCAGATACTCAGTTAATACCAAGCCGCCATCAGTTTCACCAGTACCAAGGAGTATCAGCTGTTTGCTGCAAGGAAACTGTTTTTGAGGGTGATTAAGGATTTGGAAGGGGGCGAGCCCATGCAGTGTGCCTGCTTTGCGATAGCTGAGTATGTATAGTTCACGTGAGGCGTCATTTTGATAGACTTCCCACCAAGTAAACAGCCATTCCCAAGAGGAAAACACGGTGCCCTTGGCTGATGCATCATTCAAGTCATTCCATTCGGCACGCAGGGCGCGAAACTCATCCATCGTTGTAATGCAGGTCATTTCAGTGTTTGAAAAATTCATGTAAAACCTAGTGTTTTTAGCTATTTTTTGGAGTGTCTATTGTATTGTAAAGGATGCACAGCAGTAGCGTTCTCAATGGCAGTTGGCTATTGACGAATGGAGATAAAGCATACAAATTATAAGCAGTCAGAGTGATTTTAGTCAGAACCAATCAGAGGAAAATACCATGAGTGAATTACGCCCTTTTCATTTAGCTGTCCCTGTAAGAGACATTGCCGAGTCACGTGCTTTTTATGGTGGCCTAATGGGGCTCAGCGAAGGTCGCAGTGCTGAGGATTGGGTCGACTGGAATATATACGGACACCAGCTAGTGACCCATCTAAATCCAAACTTAGGAACGGATGGCAAGGTGCCGCTGCACTACAATGGTGTGGATGGCAAAGGCGTGCCTGTGCCGCATTTTGGTGTCATTCTCACAGCTACTGATTGGCAAGCATTGGCGAATAAACTGCAAGGAAACGTTGAGTTTGTCATCGAACCCTATACGCGTTTTAAGGGTGAGACGGGGGAGCAGTCGACGCTGTTCTTTCTTGATCCATCAGGTAATGCGCTAGAGTTCAAAGCGTTTGCTGACTTATCCCAACTGTTTGCAAAGTAGGTAGTGCATGAATACGTTAACAATGAAAGCGTCAGTGGCCTCGCTCAAAGACGACTTGGCTAGAGAGGGTTTGCTGCTGTGCGATATCAAATCGGTGAAGGCGTTATCAGCATCGGTCTGGCTTGAATCCGTAGAAACACCATGTTGTGAGTCTGGCAGTTTGTTACTCATTGGTCACGCGGGGACACGATTTTGGGAATCGCTGCGTGAAAATAGACCAGACTTTAAAGGACAGGTAGATCCTGTTGATAATTACAGTGCTGAAGTCACTCAGCAGGCGATTGATAAGCACTTGCCTAACGTGAATAAGCAGCGCCTTTTTCCATGGGATGATTGCCCCGTTAATCTAATGGCGCTGGGTCGTGAATTTGCTTGGCACTCGCCATCGCCGCTGGGGATGGGAATTCATGAGACGTATGGTTTGTGGAGTGCCTATCGGGCTATTTGGTGGTTGGATACTCATTGGGATGACCGTGTGCTTTCCCCCGCTACTAATGTCTGTTCACAATGTGAGACGCAGGAGTGTGTGTCAGCCTGTCCTGCACAGGCTATCGATCATGCTAAGACGCCAGATTTGGGCCGCTGTGCGGACTATCGGCTTGGAGTTGCTAGCCCGTGCGAATCAACCTGCCTGTCAAGAATGGCTTGCCCATATGCCGTGGAGCATCGTTATTCAGCACCACAAATGCGTTACCACTATGCGTTAGCGCGGAGTGCCATTGCTCGCTATCGCAGTGAAAGCCAATAGAAAAGTGATCGCTTAGGCTAAACAATACCTGTTTGATTCACATCGAAACTTGTCAAATACTGTGCGTTTTACTGTTGTCTGAGGAGACAATCTATGAAGCCAACCGTAGGTTTTATCGGCTTAGGAAATGTAGGCGGCAAATTATCAGGCAGCTTGTTGCGAAATGGTTTTGATCTAACCGTCAGAGACTTAAACCGCGATATTGCAGAACCCTTTTTAGCACAAGGAGCAAAATGGGGTGAAAGCCCAAAAGCCATGGCTGAGGCCGTGGATATCATCATTACCTGTTTGCCTAGCCCAGCGGCTTGTGCAGCTGTATTAGAAGGTGACGATGGCATTTTAGCAGGCTTGAGTGAAGGCAAAGTCTGGGCGGAAATGAGCACCACTGATGAGTCTGAAGTCCGTCGTCTGGGTGAGTTAGTAAAAGCCACGGGGGCAGAGCCTGTAGAATGTCCCGTATCCGGTGGTTGTCATCGTGCTGCGACAGGGAATATTGCTATTTTTGCAGGTTGCGAACGAAAAACTTTTGAGCGTATGTTACCTGTGCTCACCACGCTGGGCCGCCGTGTGCTACACACTGGTGATTTGGGTACTGCTTCGGTACTAAAAGTGATGACCAACTACCTTGCCACCGCGAATCTGCTGACACTGTCAGAGGCGTTAGTCACGTCAAAAGCAGCGGGCATGGATCTAAATACCACTTACGAAGCCATTCGTATTTCGTCCGGCAATTCATTTGTGCATGAGACGGAGAGTCAGGTTATTTTGAATGGCAGTCGCGATATCAGCTTTACGATGGACTTGGTGAGTAAGGACATCGGTTTGTTCCATGAGATTGCCAAGCGTAATAATGTGGATTTGGAAATCGCGCCCTTGATGTGTGATATTTTCAAAGACGGTGAAGCACGTTACGGGCCACGTGAGCTATCACCTAATATTATCCGGCGTTTAGAGGATGCGACAGGACTCGATATACGTGCCTCTGGTTTCCCTGCTGAGATGTTTGATGATGAACCTGAGGAGCCGGGTTACGAGGTCATACCGAAGCGGTAGCAGCGTGTTGTGCGACCAATATTGATTGGAGAAGGGTGGTTTGAGGTGAAGCTCCACCCTTCTTTGCTTGTGCAGCCTGGCGGTCAAACAGGTCAAACAGTTTAAGCGACTAGCTGGTTTTGTTGGGCTGCGAAGTCCATGGTAGCGTCAAGCGCACGACTGAACTTTTCAAACATTTCATCAATTTGCGCTTCAGTAATAATCAGAGGCGGGCAAAAAGCGATTGATGAGCCTGCAACAACACGCACAATCAAACCCTCATTCTGACAAGCTTGCACAGCAAAACCGCCTACTGAGCCATCTTTAAAGGCTTCGTTACGGGCTTTATTCGCCACAATTTCAATTGCGCCAATGAGCCCTTTCCCGCGCACCTCACCTACCATTGGGTGGTCTTTAAAAGCCTGCATTTTTTGCTGCATATACTCGCCAAGCACCGCTGCCTTAGCAAAGAGCTCATCACGCTGGTAAATTTCTAGCGTTTTTAAAGCGACGGCACTAGCAACTGGGTGACCTGAGTAGGTATAGCCATGTCCAAATACGCCCGCTTTTGCCGAGTTTTCAATCATCGCTTCGTACATGTCGCCCCGAATTATCGAGGCGCTAATAGGCACATAAGCGGATGATAATTGCTTAGCGAGTGTCATCATGTCTGGCTTGTTGATATTCATCGTGGTTGAGCCAAAATCGTTTCCGGTACGTCCAAAACCTGTAATCACTTCATCAGCCCAAAAGAGAATGTCGTATTGTTTCAATAGTGCCTGAGTTTTTTCGTAGTAACCTGCGGGCGGCACGATCACACCACTTGCCCCAGTAACTGGTTCTGCAATAAAGGCCGCAATCGTGTCAGCCCCTTCCTCGATAATCATTTTTTCGAGGTTATCAGTGATCCTATCGACAAATTCATCTTCAGACTCACCAGGTAATGCACCGTGATAGTAGTGTGGTGCGTCCGCACGCAACACGCCAATAGCATCAAATGGTAGATGGAAATGTGCATGATTAACCGCAAGGCCCGTGAGCGAAGCTGATGCAACCGTGACACCATGATAAGCACGGTCGCGGGCAATAATTTTGTATTTTTCAGGCTTGCCGATAGCATCGAAGTAGTAGCGCAGCAGTTTGATTAATGTATCGTTAGCGTCACTGCCAGAGTTACCAAAAGAGATACGAGCATTCTCAACGGGCACCATTTCCGCCAGCTTTTCAGACAGCTGCATGCCAATCGGGTGGGTTTTGCCACTGAACATGTGCGAGTAGGAGAGCTGTCCCATTTGCTCGGTTGAAGCATCGATTAGCTCTTGGTTGCCATAGCCCAACGCAGTACACCAGAGTCCTGCCATTCCTTCTAAGTATTGGGTGCCTTCATTGTCATAAACATAAACACCTTCGCCGCGTGCCAGGTTAAGCTGCTCGGTTTTTTTGAAGTTTGTAATCGGGTAGATAATGCTGCTCATAGCGTGTGTTTCCTTGTCTCAAGTGTGAGCAAATAGTCAACTGCAAGCCGTGGAAAGTAAAGCGAAATTTACTATTCACATAGCGATGTATAAAGGCTGTAAAGGCGACTTGGCTTCAGCTGATCAAAATAAGCCTTCAACAAACCAAGAGCAAAAAACATGCCGGCCTGGTAGGCCTGATTTTTCATAAATTGCTGATAAATGGTTACGAATAGTCTTTTCCTGTACATGACGCTGTGAGGCTATTTCTTTAATGGTTAGGCCTTTAAGTAATAGGATTGAAATGTCTTTTTGCGCTTGGGTGAACTGCCACTCGTTCAATTGCCATTCGATGGTCTCACGAAATGCTTCTTTGCCTTGTTGTAGGCGTTGATTGGATGAATGTAGTTGTTCTCTGACTTGCTTCAGCGATTGTGCCATCTGCTTTTGTTGCTTAATGTTTTTATACAGCAAACGGGTAATATAAAAAATGAAGCCCAGCGAAGCACTGACAATCAGGATTTCCAGCCATACGGTGAGTGGTGATTCTCCATGAGCCAAATCCGTTAATTCATCATATACCTCATACACCGTATAGCCTGTCAGTAATATCAGGAAAAACAAAATAGCAATGTATTCTGGTTTTCCAAGTGCTGAAGTAGTGTCTAAGGTTTTAGTATTAAGCATAAAAATCAAATGGTTATGTGTTATGGGTGAAATGACCTAGAAGCTAGAAACGGGTCATTTACCCTATGATTTTGAGTCTTCTAGCTCATTCTTTTCAGGCTTGAGTTGCCTAATATCAGCTGAACGTTGTAACAGCTTTGCACTTACTGTGTAGGAGCTTGTTACATATTGCAAGCAGATAGAGGTTCTATGAAGTACTGGCATATAACGCTCATTGTTTCCGTTTTTTTGACAGCATTCACTAACAATACCTTTTGGGCGGGCGTAACCCAAAGGCTCAACAATACAACAGCAGATGGCACGCTTGCTTTGTCATCCAGCTGGGCCGATGCTGTCTTTTTAATCTCGCTCTTTTTCGTGCTTATCTTAGTCACCAACACATTGCTCGGTTTGGTGAGCTTTCGATTGCTTCTCAAGCCTGCCCTCATTATTTTGCTTGTTATATCAGCTGCATCGGCATACTTCATGGATGAGTACGCCACAATGATTGATAAAGACATGATCATAAATGTTGTTAGTACTGATCTCAGAGAAAGCCAAGAGTTTTTCAGTTTGACATTAATGATCAAGTTGTTGCTGTTAGGCATCTTTCCTGCTTATTTACTTTATCGTGTACCAATCATTTACCCCGAGAATCTGTTTGACAGCGTATGGCAGCGCAGTTTAATGGTTGTGTTGTCATTGAGTGTATTGCTGCTAGTTATTCTCAGTCAGTATCAAACATTCTCTTCATTTGGCCGAAATAATCGCGATTTACGCCATTTCATTAATCCCGAAAATTACCTGTTCTCTTTGAAATCGCTTGCTTTAGAAGCGCTTGATAACGGTGTTATTGTGGCAAAACCCATTGGTACGGATGCGACGTTAAAACGCAGCATCGAAACGCGTAACAAGCCAAGCTTGGTGGTATTGGTTGTAGGGGAGACTGCACGGGCTGCAAACTTTTCTCTAAATGGTTACAAAAAGCTTACCAATCCGGAGTTGTTACAGCAGAGTTTGGTGAGCTTTAGCAACACTTATTCTTGTGGTACAGCAACGGCAACCTCGCTTCCCTGCATGTTTTCTCACCTGACTCGACAGCAATACAGTACAAAAGCAGTGCGGTCACATCAGCGTCTACCCGATGTGATTCAGCAAGCGGGAGTAGATGTGTTGTGGCGTGAGAATAATACGGGATGTAAGGGAAATTGTGACCGTATTACAACGCACCAATTGGCTGATGCCGAACATCCAACGCTGTGTAATAGCAATGGTTGCTACGATGAAATCTTGTTAGAGGGGCTTGATCAATATATCAATGAGAGTTCTGGGGATCAGCTCATTATTCTTCATCAAAAAGGTAATCATGGCCCCGCTTATTATTTGCGTTACCCACTTGAATTTGAGCGCTTTAAACCCGCTTGCAAAAACCAGCAATTATCAAAATGCTCTCAAGCAGAAATAGTCAATGCTTATGACAATGCGTTGCTGTATACCGATTATTTATTGGCTAAGACAATTCAATACCTGAAAACGAAGTCCGATAGCTACCACACGGCCATGATCTATGTATCTGATCATGGTGAGTCGTTAGGTGAAAGCAATCTCTACCTACATGGCATGCCTTATTTATTGGCACCTGATGTCCAAAAGCATATCCCTTTCATTGTTTGGTTATCTCAAAATTACCAACAAAGCTATCAAATCAACCAAGATTGTCTGCAACGGAATAAGGCGATACCCCTCTCTCATGATCATTTGTTTAGCTCGGTACTGGGCTTATTAGAAATCCAAACAAAAATTTATAACCAAGATTTGGATTTGTTTGCTCGCTGCAAGGAGGCCTCATGAAACACTTTGCTTTCCCAATATTTTGTTTATTGTTATTTAGCTTGTTGGTCTATGGGTTGAGTGAGGGTGAAATCAGCCGTACAAGCTATTGGCGTTTGCAAGTGGATTGGTTTATCACACTCAATCATCAGCTAGCATCATGGTCTGTATTATTCGCTAACCTGACACAACTGGGTGATGCTTTAATTTTGTTACCCATCTTATCATTTTTGATTATTTGGAAGCCACAGGCATGGGCGGCTATGTTCGGTGCCATTCCACTGGGAGCTATTTTATCGGTAGGAAGCAAGTATATGGCAGGGGTGCCGCGCCCGGCGGTTGTGCTTGATCCTGATTCATTTACAGTCATTGGTAGTGCACTGAAAGGCTACCACAGCCTCCCTTCTGGACATACGATTACACTATTTGGGGCAGTAGCGGCTGTCATGTTAGTGGTAGCGCCGTTGGCAAAGCGAGAGGACTATTGGCTGCACGGAATGGGCTTAGGTATGGCTTTATTGCTGGCTGCATCACGGGTAGCGGTTGGCGTGCATTGGCCATTAGATATTGTTGCGGGTGCTGCGTTAGGCTATCTAGCTGGGCTAAATGGTGTGTTTTTGACACAACGTTACCCACGTTGGTGGCATTGGTTAACACTAGAGAAATACCAGTTTATCTTTGGCACGATTATGCTGATATGGGGATTGGGTTTATTCAATAGGGTTTTAAGAGAGTCTGATGAGGCAGACAGGGTGATCTGGGTAGCTGCGATAATAGCTTGTGCTAGCGCGTTTATCCTTTTACAACGTAGCGTCAATTATTTGCTCTTAAAAACAACATTGACATCATCAAGCTTTGATTAGGTGGTGGACGCCAAATGACTAGTTTAAAACGTTGGAAAATTAGTGAAAGCCATTTTGTTCTAGTAATCGCGTTGTTTAATTTGCTTATTTACCACCTACCGTTGTATCAGTTTGTATCAAATCATTTGGATATGAATACGGTGAATGGTGTCGCGACGCTTTTTGTGGTGGCTGTCATCATTTTTACTTTTTCTGCCTTAGCTTTTTTTCTAGTGTTTTTGATTTCGTCACGGCTCGCATGGCTGCTTTTAGTGCTGATTATTCTGCTGAATGCCATCGCTTTATATTTTATGCTGACCTACCAAGTAGTGTTCGACAAAAGTATGATTGCAAATGTGCTTAATACGCGAGCTAGCGAGTCCTATGACTATTTTCATGCAAAGTTACTACTCTACCTATGCTTTTTTGGATTTGTTCCAATAGTACTAATGTTGAAATGCCAGATTCAGAAAACTAAACGATTGCGATTGGTTTGGCATGCGCTAATGACATTAGCCATCAGCCTCGTTTTAATTTATGCCAATGCAGCAAGTGCTCTATGGATTGATAAATATGCCAGTCAATTGGGGCGCCGTATTTTGCCCTGGTCTTACATTATTAATCTTGCGAAATATCATCGAGAAGCAGCCGAACCGGTTGCTCGAAAGCAGCTACCTCCGGCTCGTGTTACTAATCAAGCAAAAACAGTGGTTGTATTGGTGATAGGGGAAACCGCCAGAGCGCAAAACTTTTCTCTCTATGGTTACTCTAGGGAAACAAACCCTAAGTTAAGTCAGGCTGATGTCATCGTTTTGAACGATGCTACGGCTTGCTCAACCTACACGACTGCATCGATTAGCTGCATGCTGTCGCATACAGAGAAGCATGCAGATGATTTTGAGCTTTTACCTAGCTACCTAAACCGACAAGGTGTTGATGTTATTTGGCATTCAAACAACTGGGGTGAGCCACCGCTTTCGGTAGCAACCTATCGTGATAAAGAGTCATTGGTAGCGCATTGTGAAGCTGTATATTGTGACTTTGACGAGGTTTTATTAGCAGGTTTGAAGCAACGTATCGAATCTTCAGATAAGCAGAAAATTTTCGTTGTACTACATAGCGCTGGTAGTCACGGGCCTTCTTATCATAATAAGTACCCTCCAGCATTTGAGGCCTTTAAGCCTGTTTGTCAGTCTGTTGCTTTGAGCCAGTGCTCAAGTCAGAGCTTGATAAATGCCTACGATAACAGCATTCTTTATACCGATTATTTTTTATCGCAAGTCATTGGGATGCTAGGCACAATGCCTAATATACCTAGCACCATGCTATATGTCTCTGATCATGGTGAGTCGTTGGGCGAATATGGTTTGTATTTGCACGGGACACCCTTTGCGATTGCACCTGATGTGCAGACAAAAGTGCCGTTTTTATTGTGGATGTCTGATTCATTTATGAATAATAAACGACTTTACGTTGCTAATTTTAAGCAGCAAGCTACGCACTCCCAGTATCATGTTTTTCACAGTGTCATGGGGGCGCTGTCGATGGACAGCACAGCATACAATGTAGATTTAGATGTTTTTCAACAGTGATAAAATTATGGCAGGCAGTAATAACTTAGGATTCAAACGGCTAGTCAATGCTTTGGGCTTTTCAATGCAAGGTTTGAAAGCGGCATACAAGCATGAAGAGGCTTTTCGCCAAGAAGTGGTTGTGCTCACCTTGGCGGTACCATTAGGTATTTGGTTGGGTGACAATGCGGTAGAAATGATTCTTCTAATAGGTAGCGTACTACTGTTATTGGTTGTAGAGCTGCTTAATTCTGCGATTGAGGCGACAGTGGATCGCTTTGGTGGTGAACATCACGAGCTTTCAGGCAGAGCCAAAGACATGGCTTCAGCCGCCGTTTTGGTAATGACTGTCATTGTTGCGCTGACTTGGCTATTTATTCTACTCGTTTGACGGGTGGCTAGCCCTGTTTCACGCTATGCTGAAATGGGCATAGCCGCTTCATCAGCCACTACTACAATATCATCTGAATCACTATGCATAAGTGGCTACCATAGCGGACTATCCCTTGGTTAATAACTTAAATAATAAAGAAAAGCATCGGAGCCTATGTTACTCAAAAACAGCAGTATTTATATTATTGCAAAGTTTATTCCTGGGATTTTAGCATTCACTGCATTAGCCGTTTATACCCA
>JBMZDT010000012.1:0-14375 GCA_049614505.1 Leucothrix sp. | reverse complement strand
GTCAACGTGGAACACGTTTCCATGCTGGAACAGATGTAGGCTGTGGTAAAGACCATACGTTATTCGCTAAGGCAGATGGCGTGGTAGTTTTTGAGGTTAAAGGCCCTAAAAACCGCAAATACATTAGTATTCAAGCAGCTGCTTAATCTTAAGCACTGTTAAAAAAGCCCTGCCACTGTGCAGGGCTTTTTTGTGGGTGAAAGAAATAGAAGCCCTCTTATCAAGGGATTAATTCCACATATCCTTAGTGTACTGCCATCAGCAAGGCTTATCGATTAGATTGGCTGGGACGCTTAACCTGTTTACGACAGCTCAGCGAGCCATGACTTAAATTAAAAATTTATAACACGATAGGTCAGTCAACTATGCCGCAGTATATTTTGGGTTTATCCGCTTTCTATCACGACAGTGCCGCAGCACTAATATGTGATGGGAAACTGGTGGCAGCAGCTCAAGAAGAGCGGTTTAGTCGAAAAAAGCATGATCCAGGTTTTCCTGAAAAAGCCATTGAGTATTGCCTAGAGGAAGCAGGTATTAGCCTGGACGATGTGTCCTATATTGTCTTTTACGACAAACCGTTGCTGAAGTTTGAGCGCTTGCTGGAAACCTACCTCTCTTATGCGCCAAAAGGCTTTCGCTCGTTTATGGTAGCGATCCCCATTTGGCTGAAAGAAAAGCTGTTTCTGAAAAAGACCCTGAAGCGCTCTTTTGCAGCATTATCAGGTCTTGAAGAAACGGCACAGCCACCATTATTGTTTACAGAGCATCATCAGTCGCATGCGGCTTCTGCATTTTTTCCTAGCCCTTATGAAAACGCTGCGGTGATGTGCCTAGATGGTGTCGGTGAATGGGCTACAACATCGGTGTGGCTGGGTGAGGGGGCTAAGCTGACCCCACAGTGGGAGATCGACTTCCCTCATTCCTTGGGGTTGCTTTACTCTGCATTTACCTACTATACCGGGTTTCGGGTGAATTCTGGCGAGTACAAACTAATGGGGCTAGCACCCTATGGCGAACCCAAGTATGTCGATCTGATTTTAGATAACTTAATTGATTTAAAAGAGGATGGCACGTTTAGATTAAATATGAGCTTCTTTAATTATACGATTGGTTTAACTATGACCAACCGTAAATTTGAGAAGCTGTTTGGCGCACCTGCGCGGCAGCCAGAAGCGGAGCTTACCCAGCGTGAAATGGATATCGCACGCTCGATTCAAGTTGTCACAGAGGAAGTGGTGCTTAGATTGGCGAGCACTGTGCATAAGGAAACAGGCCAAAAGCACCTTTGCCTTGCTGGTGGTGTCGCACTGAACTGCGTGGCCAATGGGCGTTTGCTACGTGAAGGGCCATTTGAATCAATTTGGATTCAACCCGCATCGGGTGACGCAGGTGGTGCGATTGGTGCAGCGTTATCAGCACACCATGAGTATCTGGAGAAACCGCGAGCAGTTGGCGACAGCGATGCAATGCAAGGGTCTTATTTGGGGCCAAATTATAATGAAGATGAGATCAAGCGGTACCTAGATTCTGTGGGGGCTGATTATACGATTTTGCCAGATGAGCAGTTATTTAACGTAACGGCTAAAGTGCTCGAAGATGAAAAAGTGATTGGCTGGTTTGCAGGTCGCATGGAGTTCGGCCCTAGAGCGCTGGGTGGCCGCTCAATCATCGGTGATGCACGAAGTAAGAAAATGCAGTCGGTGATGAATCTTAAAATCAAATACCGTGAATCTTTTCGGCCCTTTGCGCCCATTATCAAACACGACAAAGTGTCGGAGTGGTTTGAGCATGATGGCCCAAGTCCTTATATGTTGATTGTTGCGCCAGTGCGTGAAGATAAGCGTAAGACGATGACCCAAGCGCAGGAAGCGCTGTTTGGGATTGATAAGCTCAACTTGGTGCGCTCAGAAATTCCGGCAGTAACCCATGTTGATTACTCTGCGCGCTTGCAAACTGTGCATCCAGACACTAATCCACGGTTTTACGCGCTGCTAGATGCGTTTGATGAGAGAACAGATTGCCCACTACTTGTGAATACCTCGTTCAATGTGCGGGGTGAGCCAATCGTTAATACGCCTGAAGATGCTTACCGCTGTTTTATGCGAACGGATATGGATTTCTTAGTCTTGGAGAACTTTCTGATCGATAAGACCAAGCAGCCCAATTGGCAAGAAACAGCAGATTGGCAACAAGAGTTTGAGCTGGATTAATCGTTATGAATAAAGAGCAAATAGATAATAAGCCGAGCTATACAGCTAAGGCGTTAAGAGATTTCGGGCTTATTATGGCAGGGATGTTAATCCTGATGTTTGGATTGATATTGCCTTGGTTATTTTCCTATTCACTGCCTTACTGGCCCTTTATTGCAGCAGCAGTTTTTGCTCTGGTGGCTGTGTTAAACCCCATTTTGCTTGGCCCTGTTAACCGTGTCTGGTTAAAAATAAGTGATGTGTTAGGCTGGATTAACACCCGTCTTGTAATGGGCATTATGTTCTTTTTGTTGATTGCACCGATCGGCTTACTCATGCGTTTATTTGGCAAGGATACCTTAGATAACCAGCTGTCTGAACAACAAACCAGCTACCGCATTATCACTAAAGTGCGTGATAAAAAACATTTGGAGAAACCTTTCTAATGATGGATTTATTGTCTGACCTGTGGGCCTTTATGCGAGAACGGAAAAAATTCTGGCTGGCACCGATTATTTTATTAATGGTGTTGCTTGGTGGGCTTTTGGTATTTGCTCAGGGAAGTGCTATCGCACCGTTCATTTATACCCTATTTTAATGAGTTGCCATCGCGAGAGGTGTCCTCTCATTGGCAGCGCAACCAAGGAAGTGTTGTATGAGAATTAAATCAATCATAGCCAATTTAACACTGCTGAGTGTCAGTGCGTTGGCTGTATTGGGGGTGTCAGAAGTTGCTAGCCGATACATGGTGCCCGTGTCATCTGGCCCCAGCTTGTTGGATATGAATGGCAATGCTTTAAGTCAGAGCTATATAAAACCCAATACTCAATTTAGGATCATTACTCCCGATTTTGATGCACCTACCAGCATTACCGCCGATGGTTATCGAGGGCCTGAGGCAAAAGATAATAATCCGACCACGCTGTTTGTAGGTGACTCATTTACCTATGGTCAAGGGGTTAAGGATAATGAAGCATTTCCACATCTTTTTTGTGAAGCGAAAAATTTGAGCTGCGCCAATCTGGCGGTACCTGGTGCAAGCACCTTGTATGAGGTGGATCGTCTGGAAGCATTTTTGAAAAAGAAGGGTTGGGCACCTGACAATGTTTATCTCTTTTTCTTTACAGGCAATGATTTTGGGGATAATAACTGGGCTGCTGAGCAGCGACGATTAGGTAAAAGCTACGAACCCGTTGAGCTGCATCCTGAGATAGAAAAGGCTAACAAGGCCAGTTTGCCGTTTCACAAACGCCTACTAGAGCAGGGTTTTAAGTATTCTAATTTATTGAGAGTTGCGTATTTTAAAGTGCTGCCAAGCCTGCGCCAGCAAGGTGATCCTGAAGCGCATAAGGCGCAGATGGAGCAATCGCTGTTGATAGCTAAGGAAGGCTTTGAGCGTTTACATAAGCTAAGTCAAGCCTATGCGTTCAAGTATAAAATTTTCGTTCTATACTCTGAACCAGAGATTCGTCAGAACCGTCATAAGCTGCTACGAGATGAGTTACAAAGAGTTGCACCTTCTAAAATTATTTCTTTAGGCGAGATTTTTGAAACTAACACCGCAGCGCAGTACTTTCCTGCCGATGGGCACTTCACTGTCAGTGGTAACCGTCTGCTTGCTGAGCACTTAGGAAAAATTATTCCTGAATAACTGCACTCAAGCATTTAGTTTAGTGATATTTAGCGCTGTGAGGCTATAAATCATTACTCTGGTAAGCTAGGCTGTAGCGTTGGACTCAACGTTACAGCCTTTTTTATGCGCCTTATCGATAGCCACTGTCACTTAGATTTAGCAGCCTTTGATATCGATCGTGATATTGTAATGCAACGTGCCAGTGAAAACGGGATTAGTGACGTGATTATCCCAGCAGTGCAAGCCAGTGGTTGGGGCAAACTACAAGCACTAGTTGGCCAAGACAACCCACTGTGTGTGCATGCCGCTTATGGACTGCATCCTGTGTTTGATCCGTTTCACAGTGAACATGATTTAGTCTTGCTTGAACAACAGTTAGGCCAATCTTGTGTCGCTGTTGGGGAGTGTGGGTTAGATTTTTTTATTGATGATTACGATTGCACTCGACAGCTAGCCTTTTTTACCGCGCAATTAGACCTTGCGGTACAGTTTCAACTGCCCGTGATTATCCACTCTCGTAAATCGTTAGATCTTGTCTTAAAAGAATTGCGGCTGCGGCCTAGCTTACAAGGCGTTGTACACAGCTTTTCGGGGAGCGAACAGCAGGCTAAACAACTCATTGAGCAAGGCTTTTATTTAGGATTTGGTGGCCCTATCACTTATCCAAGGGCTAATAAATTACGGCGTTTAGTGGCCGAGTTGCCATTAGAGTGGTTGTTATTAGAAACCGATGCGCCTGATCAGCCCGATATTACCAAGCGAGGGCAGCGTAATGAGCCGTCTTGGCTGCCCACAGTTGCGGCCTGCTTTGCAGAATTAAGGGGGTGTAGTATTGAAGAGGTTGCTGAAGTAACCAGTTGTAACAGTGAGTGTTTGTTTGGACTAGAGAGCGGCTAGGTTTGCTGTAGTCATCCTAATGGATACAATAAAGCGACGCAAGAAAAACTGACTTTTAAGATACTCGCGTCTTAGGCGCTGGTCATGCTCATTCGTTTGGCGATCATAGCGCCATAAAAAACGCCCGTTCACACGAGGCGTTTTGTAAAGTCGTCAATCTAATTGCTATCCACTGTTAAAACCGAACACGTTTTAAGGACAGGTAGCATCCACTTGCGTTGCAGCATGCAGCTGATCCGTCGTGAACTGGATGTTAACTTTGCTTGGGCTGACAAATTGATAGCGATTAGTACCACCACTAACAGTAAAGGCAGTCGGCGCACATTTAAGGGTGACTTCTACATCGCCTTTCCCTTTGAAGGTAATATCCAAGTCAGTGCCATCACCGCTCAGATTGACTAACTCGCCACGACTAGGCAGCGCAGTAATACGTGAGACATTGTTGGCGGGTGTACCAAGCTCGATGGTATATGTTCCACCACCGTTTTTCAGAAACACTTGATCATCATCATAAGCGTACCAATTGGCAACAGATTGGATTTGCGTGTTTTTAGCAACCTTGAGCGCAAATTTTCCAACGTTTGCGGCGCTAACGCTCGCGGTGATGGTGCTGCCTTGTTTGCGGACTTCCAGCCCTGTCGTTTTGAATGTTTTGATGCGGTTGGCAAAGTCTTTACCCGTGACAAACTCAGAGCCGTACTGGTAGGCTTTGTCGAGTAAAGCATCAAACATGTCAAAGGTATAGCCAGCATTGTCAAAGTTGATTGGGCCGTAATCATGCCAAGGCCAATGGACTAACGCTTGCCCCGTGTGTTTTGTGAGGGCATCAAATTCATTAAACCATACCTGTTTTGCCTGCGCCGCGGTTAGGTTTTGGAACTCGACCAGCGTAAAGTCAAAAGACATATTAGGGCTGAGGTACACCTTGCCTTGGGTAGGGTTTAAAAAGCCAAAGGCATTAGGGAATCCCGCGCCCACACCAGAGTAGCCACCACTGAGGTAGTTCAGGTGTTTGATAATTTCTAAAGAGGTTCTGAGATCTTCAGGAGCCCCCGGTACAGCGCCACTTAAATCCGTTAGGTTAAGCTGTTGTTCGATAATGCTGCGTGAAGCTGCAAATTCCCACTCTAGTTGACCATTGGTTTTAATATTCGTGTTGTCAGGATGTGTGTAGGAATGTGTCCCCATTTCATTGCCTAGGGCTAGGTATTGCTGATAGAGCGGGCCTGAGTAGCTCCAGTCCGTTTGCTCTTGGTTTTGTGGGTAAGCGCCTATGTTGATGTAGTAAGAGCCTACAAAGTCATACTGATTTTTCCATGTTTGCAGAATAGGCAGTAATGCTCCGTCGACGATTTCTACTTCGTCAAGAAACATGCTCTGATCCATATCATTACGGCCGACAAACAGTGCTTTATTACGACTCATATTCAGTGCCGCTGGGGCTTTTTCGCTGTAAACGCTCCATTGCAGCACGGGCCATAAAATATTGGTGTCTGTCATTAGCTGCACGCTACCAAAGTGTGCGTGGCGTCCCTGGTTTTCTGTAACGATCAATGCGTTTTTAGTGGTGCCATTAAAGGACTGCGTTGCAAGTACTGTGCTGGGGTAGGCGCCAGTGGCAACAAAATAGTCTGTAAAAATACCATCGTATTCTTTTAGGACTTCGTTGGTGGTGTACTCATCACTGGTAATGGGATGGCTGTCATCAGAAATTTTGTAACTAAGGTTGAAAGGGCCGCCGCCGTCAACACGGGTAATGCCCATCATTGACTTCATCCGAGAATAGGCATCACCAGGTAAGCTAGCGCCTGACTCGTCGTTGGTCAGGAAGTTACCTGCGGTGACTAAACCTACATTGTACTGGTCAACAGCAGTGTTGAGGTTTTGTTCTATGCCTGGCAGCAGCGATGTTTTGACGTTAGCAAAGTAAGGAAACACCAGCGTTTTATATTTGGTGATTTTGCTCAAGTCCAATAAGTCATCTTCATTGAGTAAATCATAAGGGATACCCGCCATCATGGCTTGAGACTGCACGCTCATAAATAACTGGGCATAGGCCTTTTTATCAAAGAATCGGCCCTCTGTGGTTTCAGAGTACACGATGGCAAGCGGGGCGGTTGCTTGTTGGCGCTTGAGAACATAGTTATTTGTGCTCGGCCAGTAAGATCTAGGTAAATAGCTGTCATTATTTACATCGACCAATACATTAATTCCATCGCCTGTGGGGGTGCCAATTAAAGCCTCTGGAATTTCAAATTCGGTAATAGAACCGCCATTGCCGTCCGGGGTTGTGGCTGATTGGATACCACCACTTACAAAGGTTTGCCCTGGGCCATCGGTGTATAGGTAGGGTTGATTATCTGTAAAGTAATTGATGTTAAATTCAGAGCCACCTGCAAACCCCCAGATCTGGTGGCCTGTTGCGGCATTTTGATCGGTGTTGAGCCAAAATGTCGTGCCAGCGCCAATGCTGCGAATAAAGTCATGCAGGAGGAATTTATATTTGCCGTCTTCATAACGCCCGTAAAGCTCAGCGCCTTCGACCGTGTTGGATGCGTTAATATCCAAGCGGTCATTGAAGTTCCAGTCTGATTTATTGCCATCAATAGTAATGCCGCCCGCATCAAAAACGGTTTGTTTAGCGATGATGTAATTGTTTTCATGCGGCCAATAGCTGACAGGAAGAAACGTCGCATTATTCACATCGATCAACATATTGATGCCGCTACCAGCAGGGCTGCCGATGATATTTTCAGGAATCTCTAGCTCCATGTTCGTGCCATTGCCGTTAGCAACAATCGAATGATTCAGTGGCCCTGAAATAAAGGTTTGCCCATCAGCATCTTGGTACAAATAAGGCTTACCATCCGCAGCAATATTGATATTATATTCGGCACCGCCCGCATAACCCCAGATCTTATAACCTGTGTTGGAATCTTGGTCGGTGTTTAACCATAAGGTGGTGCTAGTTGCAATGGTGCCATTTAGTCGTTTGAGTAATACTTTGTAGGCACTGTTTTCATATCGGCCATAGACCTCAAAACCGTCTACAGGTGATCGTGGGGGTAGCTCTAAGCGGTCTTCTGCGTTCCAATCTGAAGTATTGCCATCGATAACAATGGGGGCTGCCATGACGACTTGTGATAAGAGTACATTGGCAAGTATCAAGGCTAACGTGTGTAAAAACTTAGGGGGTTTCATGTGGTTAATCTCAATGTGGGATTAGTCTAAATTATCTGGCTATAAGCCTTATTTTGAATACATTTGAGAAGACATTAGACAGCCTTGATGTGAGATAAGGTACGTGTGTCGTTCTTAACGGTTGCAATTCTTGGATAAGAGAGATTTGGGAGTGCCGATAGAATATTTTGGCTGATTATCGTTGTAGCATAAAGGTAATGTATTCAAGGCGTTCTAATTTATTACTCAGCACGAACATGCCAAACAGGGTGGTAATAAATATTGCTAATGCGAAGCCATAGCCATAAAACGCAGGGCCTAAGAAAATGGTCGCCAGGGATAAAATGGTATTTAGCATAAATAAGCCAAAGCTCATCCAAAACGCTTCTTTTAAGAAATTAAAATAGAAAAAGATGTTTAAGGTGGCAAGAAAGAGTACTTGGATTGCCGTTGCTAGCAAATCAATATAGTAGAGATGCACATAGAGTGGCGACAAGTCTAGCCATTTAATAATATCTTCAGCCATGACAAAAAAGAGCAAGACGGTAACGCCTTGTACCTTGATGATTTCGAGGTAGGCATTGCGAATGCTCTGTGTCATTTTTTCGCGTTCATCTTCAATTTTGCCCAGTGTGGCCCCTTCATTGACGGCGGAGTAATAGCTTTGGTAGTTAAGGACAAAGTCGGTCTCTACGCGCAGTAAAAAGCTCGCCATACCGGGAATAATCGAGAGATAGGCAAGGAATATAGGAAGGTCATAAATGACAGAGGCTCTTAATACACCGTTGACATCATTTGATGTGGCGGGTGTGAACCAAAATATCCACTTATCCACCCAAACGCCCATATTAAAAAACACACCGATAAAAATAAGAATAGGGTAGATGTTCTTAAGCTGCAAAAAATCAAAACGGATGATTAAGTCGGCGGAGTACTCCTGAAAAATCATCACTAGCATAGATACTAAGAGAATCGAGTGACCGATAAAAACAGCCAGTAATAAACCTTCGGTACCCGCATTGTTTAAAACGGTCGATAGGACAACGATGCTTAAATAACTAACTAAAAAGATGATAAGAATGGTTTTGTAGCGCTTCATTCCTGCAACAAAAATGACGGCGAGCCATACGTTACAGAGCAGCACAAAGTTCATTAACATGAGTGTGCAATACAAAAAGCTGAGCTGTCTAAAGAACAATAGCCAACAGATAATACCCAGAATGCCACTGACGGCGGTTGATACGCCTGCTGCACCCAAGAAGTTGGGTAAAATAATAGCATCATTTTTTTTGTACAGCTGATCCGCCATAAACCGCGTAAAGACCAGCTGTAGCAAGCTACTGAGGACAAGCGAGAATGACATTAGCCAAGTGACAGAGACCAGAAACTCACCTAGCCACGTGCTTGCGGATTCTTTGTTACCTAGGCTCATTAGCCCGACTAGCATGATGCCTAAAATGGATAATACCCAAGGACCAGAGCTGATTGCACCCGCATAGGCATAGGTTTTCAGCAGGCCAAACCAGCTGTCGTCCTGCAGCATTTTTTTAAGCTCAAACCCGATTCCGGCCATGTGCCAATACCTGTTTATAGAGTGCTCGGTAGTTGTCTAGAAAGGTCTGTTCGCCGTAATATTTTTCTACTCTAGCGATGGCGACGGTTTGGGCTTCGTACCAGCGTGCTTCATCCATCAACAGGTCGGCAGCAGCATCGGCTAGTGCGCGAGGATTGGCAATGGGGACAATGGCGCCTGCGGTACCGATTTCGCGGTCTTCACCGGCTCGTCCTTCAGTAAGTTCTCGACAGGAACCCACATCGGTTGATAGGACAGGTACACCTGCGGCAAAGCCTTCCAGTATGACTAGCGGCTGGCCTTCGCTGATTGAGCTTAAGGTCATTAAGCTCATCTTTGGCAAAATGTCATTGATGTTTTGAAAGCCCAAAAATTTTACATGATTGTCTAACCCCAGTTGGGTCACTAGCTGATGGCATTCATCGGCATATTCTTGGTCTTCTTCTTCTGGCCCAACAATCCATCCTTCAGCATCAGGTATCTTTTGCCGTAGTAAATCAATGGCCCGAATGTACGTTTTAATATCTTTAATAGGTACGACTCGACCCAATAGGCACAAGACCGGTGGGATATTGCTAGGGCGCTGATCACGCAAAGGGACAAATCGTTGGATGTCGACGCCGTTGGGAATAACACTTGATCGCTCAGGTGGGGCACCCAAGTCAATTTGCTTCTGACGGTTTTGCTCGTACAGCGTTACAATATTAATTGAGGCGCTGTAGGTAAGACGGCCAAGCCCTTCAAAAAACTGCATCCAGAGTTGGCGTATGTAACTAATTCGAGAGTCAAGGCCCGCAGCTATTTCAGGGCTGTATTCCTGAATCCAGTCAACCTGGTACAAGTCAATCTGTCGCTCTTTGGTGTAAATACCATGCTCGGTGACGATGAGGGGCTTATTTTTCATGAGCCGCAAAAATAACCCCAGTAATCCCGCATAACCAGTTGAAATGGTGTGGTAGCAATCAGCCAGCGGTGCGCTTTGAGCAATGTTGAGTAAGGCCAAAATCGGCATGTGCATTGCTTTGATATTCCAAAAGAAATCATTGAAAGGGAGCTGTGGACAGTTTTGTCGATAAGTTTCGACAATCATCTCCCAAATTTCATAGCTATAAATAATATCGTCTGCTTTGTAGCGAGCCGCCTGAAATAATACCTTTCTTAGATCAGCAATTTCGTTAAGTGATGGGGCTTGACCACCTGCGCTGAGTTTTTGGTAGAGTAATGTTAGTGTACTGACAATGTCTGGGTCGATATGGCTAGCGTTTGGTGGCCCCAGTACGACCGCTTCATTGAGAAAGTGACGTTCGAAGTGACAGACATTAGCCGGCAACTCATAGTGCATAACAGAGTAATGCTCTCTGCTGGCACCCACAAAAATTAGTGCAAACGTAAATTCAGGGTAGCCCAAAATAATCTGATGTACCCAGCTGGAGACACCGCCGCGGACGTAAGGATAGGTTCCCTCTAATAGAAGGCAAATGTCGGCTTTATCTGCTGTTGCAAGCGTTGGAAAATCTGATTCATCCACAGTAATTTTTCATGTCATGTTGTTGTTTTTATCTGAAAAATTAAGGGCAGATTATAGTGAAGCAAAAGGTATCTGAGCTGAATGTTGATTTCATGATAAGCATTGATTGACTAGGCTGTGGCTAAAGCGTGTGAGCGCTGCTCAGCTTGTTGCGCCTGTGCCGCATTGCCTTGTGCCTTCAGGACTTTGCTTAAGGTTTTAAACCCAACGCTTGATTGCTTGATTTTCAGCGCGTGGATACAGTGTTGCTTGGCTTTATTAAGCAAACCACCTCTGTCACCTGCATCGGTTTGTACATCCAATAAATGTAAGAAATCTTTCGCCAATGATAAATGCAGTTCGGCTTTTTGCTTAGCACTCGTGGTTTCGTTGAGTGAGTTCAATTTTTCCTGCCTCGCCTCACTCATTCGATCTTCTAGCTTGCCACGTAGTGAATAGGCCATGAGCCGTGCGCTTTCAAATGGGCTGAAGAGTGCTTCACTGAGGAGGGCATAGGCCTCTTTGTCAGATAGATGCCTAGAAGCGATGAGGAGACCAAGGTAGGATTCATCGTCTAGTGATGATAATAAGTCTTTGGTTTTACGGACATTGCCTTTAGTGTAACGATCTGGCGCAGAGAAATAATTTAATAAATCCTGCGGGGTTTCTTTAGGGATCTCTTCAGATCCTAATCCCTCATTGAGGCCATATTGGCGCAGCGCTGTGCGGTTATCAATTAAAAATAAAAACATGCTCCCAATCACGGGTAGCAAAGCAACTAAACCCGCAATAAAAACTTGGGTGTGTCGTTGACGGGTTGACGTGTTTGCCCAGCGCTGGCTGTACCATAGGCCAGCCAAAGCGGAGAGTGCCAGATGAGCGAGAACCACACATAATGTGACGGAGGTGTTTTGAAGCCACAATAAGGCAAAAAGCCCTAGCTCAAGGACTAATACAACTAAGCTGTTAACGAATAAGGCTGGCATGTTCAAACTTCCCCAAGCTAATCAGATATTTCTGCAATTGTTCGCGCTTGATCTGGTGGCGAATATGAGAATATTTCAATGTAATGCCTGCCTGAGACAGGTCTTTACCAAAACGTTTTACAAAGTTGCTGGCCAGTAAATCCTGAAATTCTTTAAAATTTTGCTCATTGAATAGGGGTAGCAATACGATAAGCGTCGTGCTGTGCTTATGCTTAAGCCGCCATACTCGATTGGCACCGCGCACCTTGGCGATGAAATAATCTTTATATTCAGCACTATCAGCATCATGACGGATTTCTAGAGTAATGAGTGTCGCTGTTTTTACGGTGTTTAAAACCACATTGAGCGCACTGTGCATTTCCTGCATTAAACGCTTAGCACATGATTTAGGGTGCTTGGTATTATCGAGAAGATTGGCAATGTAGTTACACAGCAGGGCTAGAAGATTAAGGTTTTGCTGGGTCAGCGCCTTGTTGTCAATGTCAGCAACTGCTAACACCCCCCACAGCGTGCCGCTGCTATCGACCATTGGAATGGCGGCTTTGAGCTGGGTATTGAGCTGGCGCATCTGCATCGATTCGTCATGCTTAATGCTAATGGCCTTGCCTGATCGTACTGCTTCCAATAGCAATGGGTCATTGTAGGTAGTGTTTGGGATATTGCCAATACTGCCTAGGCTTTGCGGATGAATGTGCTGTTGCTGGTCTACGCGATAAAACGCTGCAGATTCAAGCCAAGCATATTGATCAAGGATTTCCTTCATTTTATGAATAGCGAGCTTGAGTGCAATTTTTCGGTCGCTCATTTCAGTGGTTTGGTGGATGGAGGAGTCGAGTAAACGCAGTGATCCGGCCAGCGAGCGATTGCTTACCACAAGATCCTCTTCGAGCTGGCTGTAGGAAATATGCAGCAACTGTAGGGCCTGTTCAGATTGACTGGCTGACTTGCGATACTCTTCCAATGCCTCAGCCTGTTGCTGGTTGCGCTTGCCCCAGTACTGGATAACTTCTCCAATGACCAAAACCACCATTAGGCTACCCACTAAAATTTGTGCTGTAGCGGTGAGTAATGCAGGTTGGGCAACCAAGGCGTAGAGAATACTGAGGCAAGCCATAACCGTCAGACTGAGTAAGCCCGATCGTGTACCATAGCGTGAAGTGGTCAGTGTTGGGACGAGTAACATCCAAGGGAATGCTGACTCTAAAAAAAACACGTCGCTTCTTCCCATCAGCCAGCCTAACAGCGGCACCAAAATGGGTAACAGCACAATCTCAAAGATAGCGCTATCTGACTTTGGCCTTAGTTGAGCTAATGTTGCCGAAGTGTCTGAATGCAGCGTAAAGTGATTAACGGCTACATGACCCTTCATGGATTTCTTTTTCATAATTTTATTATTTGCTTTCTGATACGGGGAAATCGAGAAACTTCCGGTATTTCAGCGTTAGTCCTTTATCTTCTTGTTCTCCGAGTGAGCCTTTATCGTAAAAAACGCCAAGGCTAAGCTCGTCATTGTTAAATAATTCGGTGCTAACAGCGGCTTCTACATGAGCCTTAGTTTCGCCTGTTGGCCAAACCTTGCCGACAGCTACGGAGCCACTGTACTGCAAGCCACCCGCATAACCTTGGCCGGGAGTGCCATGATTAAAACCGGCAATAAGCTCAGCACTTTGCAAGCTATCAGGTAGGGCATCTTCAGCGCTAATATCAGCCACGTTAGTGTTTTTTTGTAAGGTGCCTTGAACGCCACCATACCATTGGCCATTTAAGGTGTTTTCTCTGTGTACAAGGGCTGCTCTTGCGCCAACACCATCGGCCATCAATTGTCCATTATCAGTGCGGTCAAATGCTTGCTTCCAAGCACTGAGTTGCACCGCTTGTTTGTCACCAATCTGATTATAATAATCCAGTTTGAAACGGTTTCTTCTGCCAAATTGGCGAAGGTAGGCATTTTCTTCTGGGGTTTCCTGAAAGCCATATTCAAAGCCAGCTGTCGCACGTGCATTTAATTGTTTTTGGTATTTCAAACTACCATAGAGCTGCGAATCTTCCCCGTTGTCATACATACCAGCCCGTGCATTCAGCTGATTAGTGGTTTTTGCCCAGTCAAAGCCAATGGAAATATCTTTTTCATCAACTGCTTTTCCGGGTAGCCTGTTGTTGTTGAGTGTTGCTTTACGTAGCGTAATATCGTAACCAATAGGCAAGCCATTGCTGCCACGTCCTTGTTTGTACTGGAGCGATTGTTCAGCGGTGCTTAGGCTGCCTACGCGGCGGTTGCTTAGGGTGGCAACCACTTCAGACACCCGACCGTCAGCCAGTGATATCGCTATTTTTTTTGCATCACGACGGCTTTTCTGTGTTTTTCCACTACGCATGGCCTGTTTGGCAACTTCAAATGCCCGCTGCTTAC
>JBMZDT010000011.1:0-15013 GCA_049614505.1 Leucothrix sp. | reverse complement strand
AATAACCATAACTGAAAAGAACACAAGGAGAAACACATGTCGTCTAAGGGACACATGCTACAAGAACCCTTCCTGAATGCCCTTCGTAAAGAACGTATTCCGGTGGCGATCTATCTGGTAAATGGAATTAAGCTGCAAGGACACGTTGAGTCATTTGATCAGTTTGTTGTGCTATTAGGCAACGCCGTGAGTCAGCTAGTGTACAAACATGCTATTTCTACAATTGTACCGTCGCGTCCAATTAAACTAAATATCGAAGAATCAGAATAAGCATTGAACCAACTTCAGCGATTAACGGCGCATTCGCCATTCTTTAATCGCCTCATCATAAGCGAATAGCGATTGGAATTATTCGACATACCAAAGCACGGCGAGTCAACGTTAGACTCAGCTGTGCTGGTTCAAATCAACTTTAATTCTCTCAGTGAAAATAGAGACGAGCATGAGTTTAAAGAACTGGTTAGTTCTGCTGGCGCCAAAACACTGGCCTTTATAACAGGCAGTCGTAGTGCGCCTGATTCTCGCTATTTTGTAGGGAAAGGCAAGGCTGAAGAGATTAAGCTCACGGTTAAACAGGCTGAGCCTGATGTGGTTATTTTTGACCATGATTTGAGCCCTGCTCAAGAAAGAAACCTTGAGAAAACCCTAGAATGTCGCGTGATGGATCGCACAGGGCTAATCCTTGACATTTTCGCACAGCGTGCACGCTCCCATGAGGGAAAGCTTCAAGTTGAGCTGGCGCAGCTCAGGCACATGTCTACTCGACTCATACGTGGCTGGACTCATCTTGAGCGCCAAAAAGGCGGTATTGGTATGCGTGGCCCTGGGGAAACCCAGCTCGAAACAGATCGCCGCCTTATCTCCATTCGCATTAAACAGATCAACAAGCGCTTATCAAAGGTCAATAAACAGCGGGAGCAAGGGCGCCAGTCCCGCAAGAAAGCGGAAATCCCAACGGTATCGTTAGTCGGCTATACCAATGCGGGAAAATCGACACTGTTCAATAAACTAACCTCATCAGAGGTGTACGCAGCTGATCAGTTATTCGCAACACTTGACCCTACACTGCGCCGCATCGATCTGGGCAATCAACAGTCTGTTATTCTCGCAGACACTGTCGGCTTTATTCGTGACCTACCCCATGAGTTAGTCGCAGCATTTAGAGCGACACTCCAAGAAACAACCGAAGCAGATTTAATTCTACATGTCATAGACAGCCACGATGACCAGCGTGAAGAATATAAAGTCCAAGTTAATGATGTCATTCATTCTTTAGGCGCTGAGGACACACCTCAAATAGAAGTCATGAACAAGATTGACTTACTTAATCAGACTCCGAGGATCGAACCAGGCCACGACAATGTACCCACTCGTATCTGGCTGTCAGCAATGAGCGGTGATGGTTTAGAGCAAATTAGTGAAGTCCTTAGTCAAACGTTTGCAGACCAGGTCTTTACAGGTGATTTAAAATTACCGCCCACCTTTTCTCGCCTAAGGGCACTACTTTATAAAGAAGATGCTGTCACAAAAGAAGATAGTGGTGAAAACGGCGAGTATTTGTTGTCAGTTTCTATACAAAAAAGAATTCTGAACAGCCTTTTAAGCAAAGAATCATTAGATATCGAGACACTAATAACACAATAAATCCATAATAATTAATTACTTATAAAAGCCAACTGCAAGTACAAACTATTTGTTTAGTGCTTTTGTCTATGCCAAAATGCCCATCGATCTATTCTGTCTGGGGCAAAAGCATGTTCAGGAAAACACACTACTGGGCTAGTACCTTTCTCGCCGTCTTACTGCTGTCTGGCTGCGGTGAAGAAATCACAACAACCCAAAATAACCCTATCATTCAAGAAGCTAACGCAAGCGACAGCCAACTGACCGTTTCTGCGACCGGGGTTGGGCCAATTAATGGCGACACCCCATTCAACATACATAAAATTACTCAAGCCTTCCCCAACTATAGCGTGGTCGAACAACTGAACTTTCAGGAAGGTGAGTCGTACCCCATCATTAGTGTCTCTAAGGGCGCTAAGCGTCTGATGACCATTAACCCTACATTAGACTTAAAATCCATTTACGCTGTCATCGTTGAAGATAACCTGATCGAAAACACCTTAAAACATCGGCTAGGGACTTTATTTATGGGGATTTACACTGGAAATACCCCCTATAACTGTCAGCCAGGCTCTGAAGAAATGGCGGGAAAAGTGCTGTGTATGCCCCCGACCGGCAGCAATAGACTTTACTTATTTACAGGTAAATGGGATGGGCCAGATGATAAAGTCCCCCCAAGCACCGTATTGTATAAATGGGCACTTGAGGCAATTGTTTGGAAGCCTTAAGACGGCACACCACTCAATTGGCTCGTACGATCATTAATACGATGTAGGGTTCTATAGAGCTCTTCATGCTGTAGCACCTGCTGCTCCAAAGTGAAATTATCAAGGCACCGCTGCCTGGCTTGTTGACCTAGTGCAGCACGGTCTTCAATACTCAGGGTCACGATTTTTTCCCAACTATCTGCCATCGCCTGATCATCAGCGACGGGAACCACATAGCCCGTATCTCCAATAATATACTCATTGTCGCCCACGTCCGTCGCGACGCAGGGTACCGCTGACACCATTGCCTCCCCCAATGTTAATGGGAAAGCTTCACCTAAAGACGTTAGTGTAGCGATATCATAAGCATTCACAATCTCAGGAATATCCTCACGATTGCCTAGCAGATGTACCTTTTCTTCAATCCCAAGCTCCGTCAGCAAATTCATTAATGTCGCATTATTTTCGTCCACATTCGTGCCCACAAGCATAAAACGAACGTTATCATGCTTAGCTGCTAACAAAGCGGCCGAGCGCAAAAAACCTTCATGGTTTTTCTGGCGATGGTAACGAGCCGTTTTGCCTATCACCAAACAATCATCAGCAATATTCAGCGCGCGTCGAATGGCGAGACCTTTCTCACGTGCAGGGCCAAAGCGCGTTGTATCAACACCATTAGGAATCACCACCGCTTTAGTATTATTAAAGCCGTAGGCTAGATGTTGCTGCATATTTAGATGAGACACATACATTAAGCACTCGGGAGATCCCGACATTTTACCCCACAACCGCAGCTGTAAACGCTTGCGCAGAGGCTCTTCGTCATAGTGCTCAAGGGGCTCATGGACGGTCCAAATAACATGCGGCTGCTTAGGCAAAAACCGTCGACACACTGTGCCCATTACACCGCCTTGGTACATCGTGCCATGAATCACATCGGGGTTGAAATCCCTTAGCGCTTTATAGCCTGCCCAGATTTTATGAGGGGTTTGTTTTAGTGATAACGACGTAACAGGAATACCCAACTCACGAATACGATCAGCCAGATACGTTTCTTTATCCATCGAGATAACCATCATCTCAAACTCATCGTGATTCATCGCAGCGATCAAGCGCATTAGCTGAACTTCTGCCCCACCTGTTTCTAACCCTGTGGAAATATGGGCAACTTTTATCATGCTGAATACCAAAATTTTTTATAATTGGCCTCAGTATAATCAGTCCCACTTAGCTGAACCGAATCCTATTGACAGATGGTCACTTTAATTCGTTAAACCGCCTGTACCTTATTGTTTTTACTACAATGAAGCAGTGCTAAAGACCACCCTGCTGGCTAAGTTTAATCACCTCGCCTAAAAGCTGAAACTCTTCACTGCGCGCGCTCCCCTTACGCCAAGCTAAACCAATCTCACGGTAACTCTCGTTACCTAACGAATACGTCTTGATATCGGTATGTTTAAGGATCATGGAATCCTTAGCCATCTCAGTGAGGTAAGTAATCCCAATATCAGAGTCCACCATCTCAATGAGTGTATAAAGACTACTAGCGGCAAACCGACTGACTGTCTCTTGGTTCTGTAACTTACAAGCAGACAGCGCATGATCTCTTAGGCAATGCCCATCCTCCAACAGCAATACGCTCTCATCAGGCAAATTTTCAAAGCGGTAGTTTTCAGGATTAAGAAAACTCGTATCTTTGTGGCATGCCAGCAGGAAATGATCCTGAAACAGGGTATAGGTTTCGATATTGCTTAGCTTGTATGGCAGCGCAAGCAATATGACATCCAACTCTCCTCCCATAAGAGCGGCGTAGACTGCTTGCGTGGTATCTTCACGCAGGTAAAGCTGCAAATCGGGGTAAGACTCGCGCAGACGCGGCATCAGCGATGGCAATACAAAAGGAGCAATGGTGGGAATCACCCCTAAGTTAAGACGCCCCGTTAATGATTCTTGATTACTCCTAGCAATCTCTGCCAGATACTCCACATCGCGGATGCAATGCCTCGCATGATTAGCAACCTCCCGACCTACACGCGTAATGGTGACATTCTTATTGGTTCGATCCACCAGCTGTGCACCTAGCTGACTCTCCAACTCTTTAATTGCGACACTGAATGCGGACTGGGAAACAAAACAAAACTCTGCCGCTTTCCCAAAATGCTCATTTTCTTCTAACGCCACAAAATAACGCAACTGCTTTAGGGTAGGTAAATTCATCATTCTATTTTATAGGACATTAGGCTATAAACAATCCCATCTAATGGTTAAACTACGGCTTCAGTATTTTTGATCCAAGGAAAAAACTCAATGAGTACACATTACGATTTAATTGCAATAGGTGCTGGCAGCGGCGGACTATCGGTTGTTGAAAGAGCTTCAGAGTATGGAGCCAAGACCGCCGTCATTGAGACGGGTGAACTCGGCGGCACTTGTGTCAATGTTGGCTGTGTACCTAAAAAAATCATGTGGTATGGGGCTGGTCTAGCACACTCATTAGCCGATGCTGAAGACTACGGTTTTGAAGTCACCCGTGGCAAATTGGACTGGGCCAAATTGGTTGCTAAGCGGGACAACTACATTGGGAACATCACCGACTGGTATCAAGACAGCTTCCTAGCAGACCGTAATATTGACCTGATCCGTGGCTTTGCTCGCTTTGTTGACAACCACACCTTAGAAGTCGATGGCAACACCTACACAGCCGATCACATTGTTATTGCTACGGGCGGGCATCCTGTCATTCCACAGCATATTCCTGGTGCGGAATATGGCATCACATCGGATGAATTTTTTAATGATATAGATGAACGCCAACCCAAGAAAGTGGTGGTGGTTGGTGGCGGTTACATTGCGCTTGAACTGGCTATGTTGATGCAAGGTTTAGATTCTGAGGTGCACTTGCATCATCAAGGGCGCACTATGCTGCGCAAATTTGATGGTATGTTACGCCGTGCGTTACGCCGTCAACTAGATGACGATGGTATGCAGATCAACGACAACTCAATTATTCAACGTGTTGAAAAGCTCAATAATGGCAAGCTGAGCATTTACTACGATGATGGCACAAGCTTGAGTGATGTAGACAGCCTGATCTGGGCTGTCGGTCGCCAATCCAACACGAGCAATCTCGGATTGGAAAACACTGATGTTACAATGAATGAAAATGGCACGATTCCTGTTGATGACGAAGAGCGAACCAATGTGAATCACATCTTTGCACTTGGTGACATCATTGGTAAAGCCCCACTCACCCCCGTTGCCATTGCCGCTGGTCGCCGCATGGGTGATCGCTTGTATGGCAATAAACCAAATCGCAAAATGTCTTATGATGACATTGCTACGGTTATGTTCACTCATCCGCCCATCGCGACAATGGGTCTCAGCGAAGAAGCTGCCAAAGAAACACATGGTGATGCGGTTAAAGTCTACACTACTGATTTTGTACCAATGTATCACTCATTAACTAAGCACCCAGTAAAAACCCACATGAAGCTCGTTGTATTGGGCGATGAAGAGAAAATCATCGGCTGCCATATGATTGGCACGGGCGTTGATGAGATGATGCAAGGGTTTGCAGTCGCCATCCGTATGGGCGCTACTAAACAGGATTTCGACGATACCATCGCTATCCATCCTGTTAGCGCCGAAGAGCTAGTCACAATGCGCTAACTCTGACTTGACGAGCTTAGATTATCGAGTCCTAAATTCACGCAGGATGCTGCTAATCACGTCATCCCCTTCCTCGTGAAGCATTTTCACGGGGAGGTATGCCAGTTCTTTGGCCATCCAATACGTTGTTGTACGCGACCTATCCTGTCGTTTAACTTGCACTTTAACGGTGTTAAAGGTACCAGCATTGGTGGTTAGGCGCTCCGTACCAACTCTGGCAAAAACATATTGCTTGATTTTCCCACGCTCCATCACATTGTATTGTAGCCGTGGGGAATTGCGCTTCAAATCTCTAGCAACCGCAATCTCTAACGACGCCCGATCCAGCACATTGGCAGGTGTCTGCAAAGAATACGCATTGCCTTTATACATACCACTCGCTCTGTTACCTGCAAAACGTGCCTGATCTTTGACTTGTTTCTTGCGTGTCTTTTGATCAAACAAATAACTCACAGGTACCAACCGTTCCCCTGAATACTTACCAACCGCCTTTTCTGAAATACTGGCTTTAGTCAGTAATTTTGCCAACCCCGTTGATTGAGTTATTTTAGTGTACTCGTATGTTTGGCCAAGATAAGCCAATGATGACTGCAAATACCCCACAGACGAGCCGTTTCGAGCGACATCAAATACCGCTGACATCGCTGATGGCAATGCTATTGCAGTAGACGATACTATTTGAACCAGCATAATAAAACACAGGCCAACTAATTTATTGCGCAACATATGAACCTCGGGTTGAGTTGATGTACCTACACAGAGTGAGGAAACTTTAACAAAGTTCCTTGCAAGCTAACAAGGAAAGCCAATTTTCTTCTGAACGTAATTACTAGCACTTGAATTTTCTCCAGCAAGCCTGATAATAAATAAGGTAACGCTGACAAATACGCCAGTAAATGATAGATAGACCACCAAACTATAGAGGTTTTTAAGTGAGTATTGTAGAGCTAAGCGACGATAACTTTGAGGACGAAGTCTTAAAAAATGGCCAGCCTGTATTGGTCGACTATTGGGCGGAATGGTGTGGCCCTTGCAAGAACATTGCCCCACTATTAGAAGAAGTTGCCGCGGAGTATAGCGACAAGCTTAAGGTTGGCAAGCTAAACATTGACGACAACTCAGGCACACCACCTAAATATGGCATACGTGGAATCCCGACGCTCATGCTGTTCAAAGACGGGGAAGTACAGTCTACAAAAGTGGGAGCACTTAGCAAATCCCAGCTCACTGCATTCCTTGATCAGAACATTTAACCTACTTTGCTAGTCCTGCTCTTTAGCACCTATGCTTTTGGGCTAAAATAGCGCTGGACGGCTAGCATGCTAACATGCTAGCCTACTCTTAATAAGAGCTAATGCTCACAGATCCAAGTTTCTCAGTACGCCATTCCCGCGATCTAAAATCTGAGTCAATAATCAAATAAACACTACTTATCCGGTCCATCGACCCCCCAGTGTATTTTCTATTCAATATTAATAAAACTATCATTCATGAATCTTACTGAACTAAAGCACAAGTCACCCTCAGAAATTTTAGAAATTGCGAAAGAGCTTGGCGTTGACGGGATGTCCCGTGCCCGCAAACAAGATGTTGTTTTTGCCATTCTTAAGGCAATTGCCAAAAGTGGCGATGACATTCACGGTGATGGCGTTTTGGAAATCCTGCAAGATGGATTCGGCTTCCTTCGCTCAGGTGATAGCAACTATGTTGCTGGTGCTGATGATATTTATGTTTCACCCAGCCAAATTCGTCGCTTTGGACTCCGCACTGGTGACACAATATCAGGAAAGATTCGCACCCCGCGCGATAACGAACGATACTTTGCACTACTCAAAGTAGACACCATCAACTTTGAATCACCCGAAAATGCACGCAATAAAATCCTGTTTGAAAACCTGACACCGCTGCACCCAAATGAGCGCATGCGGGTAGAACGTGGTAACGGTAGTACTGAAGATATTACCGCTAGGGTTATCGATATTGTTGCACCCATCGGCAAAGGCCAACGTGGCTTAATCATTGCACCGCCCAAAGCGGGTAAAACAATGATGCTACAAAATATGGCTCAGAGTATTGCAACCAACCACCCAGAAGCACACCTAATTGTATTACTTATTGATGAGCGCCCGGAAGAAGTCACCGAAATGACACGCATGGTGCAAGGTGAGGTTATTTCGTCAACGTTTGATGAGCCAGCAACGCGCCACGTGCAGGTTGCTGAGATGGTTATCGAAAAAGCTAAACGTATGGTTGAGCATAAACAAGATGTTATTATCTTGCTTGACTCAATTACGCGTCTAGCCCGCGCCTACAACACTGTCGTACCCTCATCAGGTAAGGTCTTAACCGGTGGTGTAGACGCCAACGCACTACAGCGCCCGAAGCGTTTCTTTGGTGCTGCGCGTAATATCGAAGAAGGCGGCAGCCTAACCATTCTAGCGACAGCACTGATTGATACCGGCTCCAAAATGGATGAGGTCATCTATGAAGAGTTTAAAGGTACTGGTAACTCAGAAATTCACCTAGATCGCCGTATCGCTGAGAAGCGTGTATTCCCTGCGATTAATATTAATCGCTCTGGCACACGTCGTGAAGAATTACTGGTGAATGAAGAAGAGTTACAGGCACTTTGGATTTTGCGTAAATTCTTACATCCAATGGATGAGGTCGAATCAATGGAATTCTTATTCGACAAGCTACAGTCTACTACCACCAACGAAGAATTCTTTGCTTCAATGAAGCGCTGATTCGCAAACGATTCAGCGCTCCATGCTATTCGTGTCGAAAAAGATAAAGCTCAATCAACCTTGAGCTTTATCAGCTGCTCAGACGCCTTAGACTTTGTCCCTGCAATTGGTTTAGGTAATAAACCAACCAACTCAAAATCTAAACCAAAGACTTTTTCAACATTGTTAAAATCTTCATAGTTAATTGTACTAAGCTTAATTGGCTTACGATCACCCTTAGCATTAATGATGGTTGCATTTACAATACCAACGCCTTCCCATAAACACTTTGCATTTATTGGGCATCGAGAGTCTTGCTCAACCGAATCAAACATGACTGACAGTCCTGTTTTGCCAACGTCTGCCGTCTTACCCAGCGGCACATCAAGCTCGACAACAAGCCTTTCTTTACGGTAATCGTATGCCGATGTACAAGCAGTGACCACCATTGCCAATAGGCCAATAGTAATAATTTTAATCGGTAGTTTCTTCATACAGATATGCCTTTTATGTTATCGTTTATTTGAATTATTACTGACATTATAAGCTAAAATTAAGGAAAGAAATAAATGTCTGTCAACAAGGATTTACGTTGGTTGAGAGCCCCTCATTTAAAGGGCAAAGCAAAGCAATTCGCAGAATTTTGTCGAAAAGACTTCCCACAACAAGCCAGAAACGAAGCAGAGTTTGATAGTAAACTCTATAACGAAGCAGCCAAATTTATTACTGAGAAACTTCAGGCATCCTCTTTAGGTAATACCCCGCAGGATGGTCAATAACTATGCTTATCCAATCCCTAGCAGCCAACAATTTCCGCAAATACGAAAACCTCACCGTTAATGACCTACCAGAATACGGTGTGATTGCTATCAGTGGACTGAATGAATCCGGTAAATCGAGTATTGGTGAGGCAATATTTTTTGCGTTATTTGGTAGAACCTTCAATATTGATACATCAGACCTCAAAAAGCTCATTCGCTGGGGAGCTGACGAGGCTAATGTCGAACTCACTCTTCGTAACAATGCTGATAAAGATTATGTAATTCACCGCACCATTAATGCAGCCGGTGATAGTGACGTCAGCTTTACAGCACTCGACGATAACAGCCCTGTTGCGCAAGGTAATAACGCCTGCAATGAAGCGATTGTTAAGATGCTTGGCTATGACTTTAATACATTTACTGACTCAGTCTTTTTAGTCGCCCAGGATCTCAGCAATCCAGACCCCGATAGTAGCAGCATTAAACAAATGGCAGGCATTGGTGAATATGCAAGCATTAGTGATGAACTAAGAGCGAACGGCGCCATGAATCGCGGTAGCGCAGAGCAACTGGCACCTGCGATAAAAACAAAGCAAGCCGAACTGGATGCACTGAATCTCGACGAGAACTGGCTGCCAGAGCTGGTTGATTCACGCGAAGTGGTCAATGGTGAAGGCAAGCAAAAACAGGAACTAAACGGTGAGCTAGCAGAGTTAGCCAGCGTTTACCAAAACAAACAGCAACAACACAAACGCACTCGTGGTGGCTGGCGTTTTTTTAATGCCCTCACTTGGCTGCTTATCCCACTCATGCTGCTAGTTTGGGCACTGTGGATTGTTTTTAATTTCTTCCCCACCATTTTACAAACACTCTCTGCACACGCTCAGCTCAGCCCATATATTAATCAGTTAGAAGCATGGGTAGCAGAGTGGGGGTTTATGACCACGATGGGGCTTGTATTATTAACCAGCGCCGTTTTACTGTTTAAGTGGCGTGGCGAATACAAAATTGATAAGCAATTAGCTGCCGCAAGCAGTATGTCTGCAACATTAGAACACGCCCATGAGCACTCTCAACGCTCGCTAGATGGCTTAATGACTGCACGACTGCGACAAACCCTGCAAGGAAGAATTCAGCCACAGTCTGCCCTGTCAGCTCCTCCTCAAGATGATAATCAGAAATTACACCAATTAGTTTTGCAAACAGTCGATTACTCAGCTGACAGCAATGAAATTTCCAATACCATCAAGCGTCTCAGAGACACGTTAGATCAACAGCAACGGGAGCTTGATGACTTTCATAGACCGCTAGAAAAAACCATTGCTGATGAAAAGCAACGTGCTGATGCAGCAGGTAAAGTACGCTCAGCCTTGCAGGACTTACAGCACCAATTAAAAGCAGACGAGCGAGCTGTTCAGCTGCAACAAACCGGGATTAAGCTACTACAAAGAGCTTCCGATGCTTTAATTAAAGATTTTAATTCGTCAATTACCCAGCGCACCGAAAACACCATGCCGCTATTTACCGAAAACCGCTATAAGCAGGTGCGTATTAGGCAAGATCTCTCGGTACAGGTGTACTCTGAAGAAAAAATGGACTGGGTCGACTTTGACGAAATATCGTCAGGAACTAAACGGCAAATTTTGTTAGCCATACGGATTGCGATGGCCGAGCAGCTCGCCAAAAATACGGATAATAGCAAGCAATTCCTCTTCTTGGACGAACCCTTTACCTATTTTGACCAAGAGAGAACAAAGGCCTCGCTCGCCGCTTTACCCAAGGTTAGCGATGCTATTTGCCAAGTCTGGGTAGTCGCCCAAGAGTTTCCAGCAGAAGCGCGCATTGATAAGCATATTCATTGCCCTGACACTGGCAATCGTAATTTAGCTGTTTAAGCTGCGAGCTAGCTTACCTCAGCAATTCTTAAAGTAGCCATCAAGCGCTCAGCATCCAAACCGCGCCCGATAATTTGCAATCGGGTGCTACGCTCCTCATCAGCTCCCCAACGACGATCATAACTACGATCAATACGTGACCCAACGCCCTGCACCACTTGGCGCATCATTTTATTGGGTAATTCTGCAAACCCTTTGGCTCGATACACCGCTTGCTCATGAATCAGCATTTGCAGACGACTTACCAATAAATCACTATCAACCTGCCCTAGCTTAATCATGACAGAGTCAAAACCCTCTTTTAACTCATGCTCATCGAGATTGACTTTATCAATCTCAAAGCGCTCCTCAGAATGGCAGCTGCGATTAAACAATAATTCTGGGTTCACCAATCCGTGCTGCATGCTAATAATATCAGGCTCATGGCTGAGTAAATCTGTCAGCTTACCCGGCAGCTTTTTACGAATAGCAGGAAACACCAAATCCGTTTTACTAATTAATATCACATCCGCCATATCTAGCTGAGCTTGATACAGGTACTGCAATCCAGCATCTACCACTTGACTCACTCGCCCAGCGGCACTGGTGTAGCGGCCTTCTGAAAGCGCAGGGCCGTCTGCAACCGTTACAACCGCATCAATCGTAAACTTTCTAGACAGTCCTTCAGAGTTTAGCCGTTTAAGAAAGGTGGTCGGTAATTCTGTTCCAAGCGCCTCAATCATCACGTGATCAATTTGATCCGTACGATTTGCCAACTCCCACATCATGTGTGCAAAGTCATCTTGCACAGCGCAGCACAGGCAGCCATTGCTTAGGTGATAAATGCGATTACCCAGTGGTAGGCGCTCAACTTTATTCAGCGCCTCAAAATCCGTACCACGCAGAATCTCTGAATCGATACTGCTTTCGCGCGGCACATTTACCACAACAGCGATACGTTTGCTTGACGGTTGTTTAAGCATGTTAGACAGTAATGTCGTTTTTCCACTACCTAGGAAGCCCGTCACCAAGGTAGTTGGAATTTTTTGCTTATTCATTATATTTATTTCCCCAATAAAGATTGAATATAGCTATATTTTTATACACTATTCTTGTTATATTTATGTGGTAATAATAGCACAAGCCACTTGTCCTGCACAGGTTCGACACTCATAACTGATTAGCGGTTCAGAAAGTCAGCCAAAAAAATTTGTTGCCTGTGCTAAGCTGTCAGCCTTTGAAAACCCTTACCCCGTGAGCCACACCATGAACCTCGAACATTTTCTAAAAACATTGAATAACGAACCTGAAATCATTGAATTTGAAGACACAATGTCGGTGATTGAAGCAGAGTACAATTTCACTCCCACTGGTTTCAGCAATGGAGAAGTCACTAATGCCGCAGGGGAAAATAATGGCTCTTGTAAGATTTTTGCATTTGCTCAGCTGCAATCACTAAACGCTGACCAAACTTTGGCGTGCTTTGGCCGTTACTATCGAGACGATGTTCTGAAACACCCCGATGGCTCAGACCACAGCAATATACGCAGCTTTATGGCAAACGGCTGGATTGGAGTAGAGTTCGAAGGTATGGCGCTGACAATTTCCTAGCCATTTCGTTTAGTCACCTCGGCACAATGGGGTAGCCGGTCAGTTCCATATAGCCCACCCCTGCTTTGCCCCCATCAACATTCACCACGCCTTCCCAATAGGGGAACTGGGTATCCATCCACTGTTGATCATATAAAGCCGCCACATCCCATTGCTTGTTGAGCTTGGGCAATGCAACGACCCAACGCAAAGGCAATTTAACCGACTCAGCGCCTGCCTTAACCCAGCGCCAATCCTGCTCTGTTAACCGAATATCATCAGGCCCTAGTGATTGACTTTGACCATTTGCCTTGATCAAACTGCCACTTAGCCAATGCTGGCCATCGCTTTGCCGTAACCGATAAACCATTAGCGCCTCACCCTCATCAAGATGCAAAGAAAACCAGTCCCAGCCCTGCTGATTGCTTGATAAGGGTTGTGAGCTCCACTCTCGATCTAACCACGCATGCCCAACTAAGGAAACGGGTTTGCCCTCATGAATCACACGACCTTTGACCTGAATATGTGGCTGACTGTAGTAATAACTAGCCTGCCCCTGCCCTGACTTTTGGCTGTAGCCTTGGCGACCATTGAGCACCCAAGGCTTATCACTGCGCAGGTTAACTGACAATTGGGTTTTGCCAATTGAAAACTTGAGTGTTGATGGGAAAGGATTAGCAGAGTTTGCTTGCCACGACCAATCATCAATCCACACCGCAAAATTTCCCTTACGGTGTTCATTTAAGTCTGCTCGGCGAGGCACAGTGACACCCGCTTGACCAATGCCACCCCGTGCAAACCGCTGCTCATGAATATGCCCGCCAGGTGTTGTAATGGCGGCATGTGCCATCCATAACTGATTACTCGACCAACCTTTTAATACAGGCTGAGCATCCATCGACTGTCGAAACAGTGTCCATTGCAACCCCCACTCTCTGTTTTGATCATCTTTCAAGTTAGCAGTCAGGTACCACCACTCAATACGATAGTCAGGGTGCACACCATGGTCATCTGGAAACACAAAACGCTTACCAGGCACGACCTTGGCATAGCCATCCAACTGCTGGCGTAAGACCCGAAAGCTATCCTCTGCACCCAGCGCCGTTGAGCTCGATATGATCAATCCAAGTAAAACCGACAGTAACAGCTGCTTCATACTTGGCTCCCCAGTGCCGCCAACGCATCAGGCAATTTGCGTTTTAAGCGGACTTTAGCAACTAACACAGCCCCACCTACTAATACCAAACAAAGTAGTGCTAATACCGCAGCGGGTGCAAAACTCCACAACATGGGCATACTCCAACCGAATGACATAATGTTTAACTTATTGATCAATAACCAAGACAGCAAGGCACCCAACGGTAAAGACAACAGCCAGGTAATACCTACAAATAGTAATAGTGGGATAGTGATTACCAAAAGCTGTTCACGACTACTCACACCCAAGGCCGACCACTGAGCAAATTGGGGTAAACGCTCTTGAAGAATTGCCATCATCGACGTTAATAACGCAAGGCCCGCAACCAATAAAGTCAGTGCGTTCATCGCCAGCGTAATAGCAAAGGTTTTCTCAAAGAGCGCCAGTGCTGTATCACGTAAACGAACTTGTGTGACCCAATTTCCTGGAGCCACGCCCGCGGCAACTAACGCCGCTTCTGCCAGCGCTAAACTGGATTGGCCAGCTATTTGATGATTTAGCCACAGCGCAATACCAAGCGGCTTCGCTGAAGGCCAATAAGCATGAAACGTCGACTGCGGTAAATAAAATTGGTAATCGGCGTTACCATAGTCATAGAAAAAACCGGCTACTTTAAACTGCTGATTTCCCTGCTCCGTTGGTATGGTCACGGTTTCGCCTAAACCTATTTCGCCTAGGTAATGCAGCTGCTCATTAGCGAGTATAAAGGGGTACTTTGTTGTTTGAGTACCCGACCAATGGCGCATAGCGTTAGGAATGGCCTTAGCAAGCGGTAGCGACATGGTATCAGGAGCCGTCGTATCTAAACCACGTATTTGAGTGGGACGCTGCTGCCATCGAGTATCAACTTCAAACCGCTCATGAC
>JBMZDT010000010.1:0-15023 GCA_049614505.1 Leucothrix sp. | reverse complement strand
AAAGGGAGTAATTGACGGCGTTAAAGGGAGTAATTGACGGCGTTAAAGGGAGTAATTGACGGCGTTAAAGGAGCTCTAATATAAACTCCTTTAATATTAAACAGGGAGCTTGCCGTGTCACTCCCTTAATGATATAAAGGGAGTATGAAAAATAACTCCTTAGTTGTTAAATCAAACGCTGTTATAGATGCAAGCTATAGGCTGTCTCTTAACGAGCAGCGACTGCTTCTTTTATGCATATCTCAAATAAAAAAAGGGGATGTGGTTTCTGAGCAGACTGAATTCAATGTGAAAGCTTCCGAATTTTCCGAGAAATTCTCTGTTCCTCTTAAAACAGCCTATAGAGAACTCCAGTCGATTGCAGACAGGCTCTATGATCGCTCAGCTACAATTCATAACCCTGACCCTGAAAAACCCAATATTACCCACCTCAAAACCAGATGGATTAGTTCCATAATGTATGCAGGAAATGGGCAGCTAACACTTGGTTTTGCAGCACACATGATTCCTTACATATCCTTACTGGAAGGTCGTTTTACACGCTATTCTATTGAGGCAATAGCCGGGATGAGCAGTACATACGGCATGCGCTTTTATGAGCTAATGAAGAAATGGCAAACAGAAACAGGCGTCAAGAAAAACAGGTATGAAATAGAGCTCGAAGAACTCAAAGAAATACTCGACTTGAAAAATAAGTACCAGGCTATCAAGGATTTCAAAAAATATGTCTTAGAGCCCGCAATGAACGACATCAAGAATTGTACAGACCTCATTGCTAGCTACACACAGCGCAAAACTGGACGGCGTGTTTCACATCTTATTTTTACTTTTAATGTTGATGAACAGATCAAAATAAAATTAGAAGGCGGAGGGAGTAAGAAAAGGATAATAACTACATCCTATATAGAAAAACATGCCAGGCCAGGTGAAAGCTATGAGCAGGCAGAGAAACGCCTAAAGGAGGGAGCCAAGAAACAGAAATAAGAGATTAGGCGCAGCGTAAGCCACGCCCTACCCCGTTCTGATCGGATGCGGAAACATCCAACCAGAGCTTCACTTAAACGACTACTCAAGGAGTCGAGAAAATGCAAACGCATAGTAACGCATTGCGCCCACTGGTTGGCGTAAATCAAGATAAAACCATCACGCCTGTCTATTCAGACAGTGAATCCATGACCTTCACGTCACACCCCGATCGCCAGAAATATATTCGAGAGCAACGTGCTTACGGCTGGGAAATATTCCTTAGTTTTCAAGGGAAAGATAAGGCCGGCTCAGAACTCTATAACATCACTCGGAGAGCTTTGTAATGGCTATTGCACTGTTTAACGATCAGGACATTCTGGCGGGTCAGAAAATCGGTATTAGCAGCGCTAAGGCGCTTGTTTTAATGGTGATGGCTAGCGGCTTGGGTACCATGAATATTTATCACATGGGGAATTCAATCACCAGTAAGCTACTAGGGCCGGACAGTAATGTTCTCCTGTTCGCCCTGCTCTATTTCATCGCGGCCTGTATCGCTTATATTGAGGTTCCAGTGACAGAAGAAATTGTCACCACGGAGGCACGCGGCCACCGTGCAACCGGTCACCGCTTAATACTAGCTGTGGTTGCCTGTATGGCGATGGGTGGCGGCGTTTACTCCATCACGACCGATGCTGAAGAATCAGACGCCACCCGTACCGCACACAGCACCGCAGAGTCTAGTTTTGAAGACCTTAAGAAAGGGTTGATATCAGATCGGAATTTAGCTCGGTCTAACGCCAAAACCAGCGCTGAAAAAAGCCAAGCCAATAGCGACTATTACAAAGCCCTAGCCGCTTTAAAAAACCAGCTGGCCAACCATCAATCGACCCGCCCTCCTCAACCGATTGAAACGGGTTCGTTTTGGCATTGGTTGTGGGCGTGTGGGTTCTCCTTTCTTTGCTCGGTCGGTGTGATTGTCATTACCGCTTACCTCGCCAAATATCACAAACCGCTCACGGAAATTCCGCGTGTCTTCTTCCGCGTTAAAGAGGAACAAGAATGGCAAATGAATGATGACGATGTTCGAGTGATTCCGGCACAAGTTGACCTCAGCAATGGCTCATCAACAACCGCCGCCAGAGCGTCATTAACCCGCCCTACTTCGAGCCACTCTAAAACCGCCACCGAAAACCGCCCCGAGCTAGACAGCGCCAACGTGGGGGCGGTTTCAGAGGGTGTCAATGAGGCTAGTGGACGTCCACTAAATAACGACCCTGAAAGGGCGGTTAACTATGCGTACTCAGCAGGGCATTATGAAGCGATTAAACAGGCCATTATTGAGCGGGAAATAACCCCTGCACAAAAGCCAGTGATGAGACAATTGATCGCGCTTAATGTGAAACTTTCTGACGATGCCGCACGCACCAAAAAAGCGATTGAGATACTCGAAGACTTGGAAGATGAAGGAGTGATTATTGACAATCCAAAGTTTGGGCAATCAGGCGGTAAGGTGGTGGGTAAATATATCCTAAATCCTGACTATCCGATGGAAGAAGCGAGCGAAGGAATAGGGGAGTTTGATATCGTGACCCGCTGCCCGCAATGCAACGATTACACGGTGACGGATATCGTGGTTTTGATTGAGGAACAGAAGCAGATTGCACGGTGCGAATGTGGTCATAACTATGTCGCTAAGACTCACATGGAAAGCGATTTTAATCCACCCACTGATGCGCTGTTAACTAAAGCCAAAGAGGGCAGGGAAGCAGGCCATTAGTCAACCTATCGACATTCTGTTAAACCAAAAAGGCGGTCTTTATTGATCGCCTTTTTTATTGCTGCTAGTGTGCGTTTTTATCTCATAACAGGAACATGCCATGAAGCCAAAAACAGAAGCAGATATCGATCAACTCATGAAGAAACTTGCCGAGCAAAAAAAGAAACTTGTTCAACATAAAAAGATCGCCTATGCCGAAGGCATTTCCAAAGCGATTAAGGCCGGACACCTTGACGCTAAAGTGATTAACGATGCGTTACACCGTAGCGTCAAATCAAAGAAGGACAGGGCGCTATTAGGGCTTAGCGGCAGCCAGCCTGAAAGCACAGCAACCCCGCCGCCGTTATCGGCCAATCAGTAATTATGCCACTGGCATAATTTCCGCTTGATCAGGCTGGCGATTCCGCCACCCTTCAGAAAACCAAAAGCGTATCGGATTAATTAATCCGCAGATAGCTAGGTACAGCGATTAAAATCGCCTGTACCTAGCTATCTGCCTACTGCTAAGCCCTTAGCACGCAGAGAAACACTCGCGCATTGCCATCCGAGAGGTGTTCCCGCATACTAAAGTCTTCATAGCCCAACGCCCTTTAAGCGTTCAATAAGCCGTCAATATTGTAAATTTATGACGAGATTCCCTGAAACCCGACTGACAAAAATAGGAGACTAACTGATGAAAACTGACCCAAACAATTAGCTGTTTTTTTGCTAATGCAATACCGATTATAGGCGTGACTGGTCCGAGCCTTGTGAATCGTTAAATCACTAAACTGGGGCAAATAGGCGTTAACTTGCCGCTGTCATTTTTTTAAAAAATGATTGTCTGTTCTTACAAAGGTTTCACAAAAAAATGAGCGAATTTGATGTTGAGTTGGAAGTTAAAAAACTCAAGAAACAGACTTCCACTATCCGAAAAAAACAGTTCTACAAATCACGATTAGACCGCTATCAAGGTGAGCTATTAACTTTGCACAAAGCAGGGGCGACTTGTGCAGAGCTACAACGCTTTTTGCGTACCAAAAGAATTAAAGTGGTTCACTCAACGGTTTGGCGATGGCTTGATAAACATGGGTAGATTCGCTTCCCCTGAAAAGCAAGCCGCTCTAGTGATGAAATCTTTACAGGGAAACGTCCTTAAATCCGTTAGAACGGTCAGCAATTACGAGCAGGCATTAACGAAAGTTTCTCAGTACCTTAGAGAAAAACGAATCGGCAGTTTACAAAAAATATCGCCCGCTAAGGCCGTCACTTATTTGGAGCAAAGAGGGCAGGAAGTCGGGCAGAAAACGTTGGATATGGAACGCCAAGCCATCCAGTCCATGATGCAGCATGTGACCCATCAACTTAAACCCGATGAACGCCTTCCAATCATCAAATCAGAACAAGAAACCTCGCTACACTCCCGCGCTTATACACCCGAACAAATTAAGCTCGTTACCGAGCACCAAAGCGCTAAAAGTGCGCTAGCGACTCAACTCGCTTATCAAGCAGGTATTCGAGCACATGAGCTAATCACCTTGCAAAAACTCGACCAGCAACCCGCTGACCTGCGGCCAGTCAGTATTCATAAATTTACAGGGCGGCAAGGTGTCGCCTATTCGGTCAAAGGGAAGGGCGGTTTAACGCGGGAAATTCGTATTCCTTTTGCCTTGTCGCAACAGCTGGAAGCGCGAGCCATTGAACCCATCAACGTCACTGATCGAGGCGTTAACTACCAACAGCATTACGACCTAGCAGGCGGCCAAAAGTGGTCTAACTCATTTAGCGGTGCATCGGATCGGGCGTTGGGCTGGTCACGGGGCGGGCATGGACTCCGGCACAGCTACGCCCAAGAACGCATGAACGAACTCCAAACAACGGGATTATCTGAGCATGATGCATTGGAAACCGTCAGCCAAGAATTAGGGCACTTTCGCCCCGAAATCACCAAGGTGTATCTACGATGATGAATAGAATAATCCCTCTCGTCATTTTAATCGTCCTGTTAGTTTTCATTGATCGCTATTTGGCGGCCAATGATTCAACGTGGTCTTTCCTGATGTCGGTCTGGGCGATGATCGCAGCGTTTATTCTGATTGGTTTTACACTGTGCTATCTCGCTTTGTATAGCTACTTACAAACAACGATCAAGGCCAAACTGGAACCACAGTATCAAACTGAAAAAGAAGCCTACCGTCAATCAGTTGATCACGATGTATCTGAAAAAGAGCGACTGTTTATTCATCGGGAAAAAACGCTGAAAGAAAACGAACTCAACTTCTATCAGAAAGTTGCTGATGGGGAAGGGAAAATAAAAAAGAAGCTGGCCAAAAAAGCGCGTGAACTTGAAGCGGAATTAAAGGAAGCCCACGAGATCAAAGCCGATGCAGAACGCCTGATCATCGAGAAACAAGCAGAGAACGAGAAATACAGACAGTCAGCGTTTAACGCCACCAGTACGGTTAAACGGTTGCGTAAGCGAATAGAGAAGCTGGAGAAGGCGTCCTGAGCGATTACTAGCGATAACCCTGGGCCACTGTGCCGGTCGCGAAATTGATACCATATTCCAAGATAGAGGAGGCGATATTACTACCCATAACGGTCATCATCGGTAGTGTCAGCAGGGAATAACAGGAAGAAAACCAGTACAAAAATAATGCATAAAACCACCAGCAGGATGATCGCAGCGGTAGTTTCGGAAATCGGCTCTTCTATAAACCAATCCATGGTTATTCTCCTAGAAAATCGGTGAAGTTCTAGTGTTCAAACTTGAATAATACCATTAACTTTACGCACTGGGAGCTTAAAGTTAAGAGCGTGTAATTATCACAATAGATAGTACTTTTCAGCCAAAAAAACCCAGCCATAGTTATAGCCATTCCCATGATTTTTGAGCCAGAATAAAAAATGGCTTTACTGTAGGGAGTAAAGCCAATTAAGAGTTTTATGCAATTTATCTATGCTTTTTATATGTGCTTATTGGCTGAGTGATGGTTCATTTTATTTTCAATCGCTGGACAAGGAGTAGCAAGAAAGCCAGTACAACACTAAATGCGGGGTATTTTAGCGCTGCACCAGCAATCTTGCTGGAACATTGAGTAGCCAGAGCTACAAAATTGTTCAGCAATCTATTTTTGTAGCAGCCTTACTTGAAGGTAGAGCGCTGTAACTCCGGCCAGAAAATGTGCCGTGATCTGAATCACCGATGATACAGCACTCTCGAACCAGGTTGGCAGCTTCTCATTTTGAGATAAATACAGGCATATTTTTGGGTTCATTACCCTCAATAATTAGTTCTGACAATGGGTTGTTGCACTCTCCACATTTAAATTGCTTTGGCTGCTTAAGAATCACTTTTTTAAAATATCCTCGGTGTAGTTTCTTCAAATCGAAACTCCCACAGAGTGGGCAATACATTTTCGAAACCATGTTACTCGCAATTACGCTCGGCACTTTCTCTCCTTGGATTGATTACTATCTTACAGTGCTGGAATAACGACACGCACAGTATAGTTAAATTTAAGCCCAGGAATGGCTTAAAATATAAGCAACCATATCAGGAGAACAAAGGAATTATGTGTGCCTATCTAGGGTGCACTCTAAATAGAGTCTTTACCTATGCCAGAATCAGGTCTAAATAGGGTTCGATCCATGGCTATTAGACGGTTCTCTAAAAACCTCTTAGCCCTATTTACACTCTAGGGGGTGTAGGGGGTGAAACCCCATACGATAAACGCTGCGCAGCATACTCCGTTATTCCTCAGAGGAATAAAACTCGATGACAAACCAAACCCAATTAGAAACTAACCCCCTACCTCTGGCAAACCCGCTTGTAAGCCAGTTAGTGTAACAGCGCCTCAGATCGCTTCTAAGCCGTTTTAGTCATCCGAGCCATGGGGTTGCTTGCAGTAGTTTGAACTATTCGTCTGTGCTGGACTGTAGCTCTACACATTCTAGCTAGGGTGAATCGATCCCAGAGGGATTGAGAGGGTTTGCAAAACCATAAACTACTATATGGTTTTGACTGTTGGCTGGGCTTGGTAGAGAAAAAGTTAAAAGAAAATCCATAAATCACTGGCTGACAAACCCCGAAAGAAGAAAAGCAAATATATTTTTAATATTTTTTCCAGTGATCTGTAGAAAACTTAGCCAGATTAAAAATTGACTACTCTTGGTAGTAAATACTAGCTAATTATCTAGGTTATTTAACTTATGACTGTTCCTTATTTGAATACTTATCCACAGGGTAAGCTTATATAAGCGAGTATTATCGCAGCCGTGTCTATTTTTGCAGCACGTACAGTGGTGCGAACCTACGCTTGGCTATGGTATACTCAAAATGAAATTTGGGGTGGTGCTCCCCTCTCGTTTTTTCCACAACGAAGAGGTCAGTATGACTGCTAAGCACCAAGTTAGAAGCTGGAAAGAACAGCTCCATGTATTCTCATCAATTTCAAGATTGATTGGGAATGTATTTAGAGCTGTTCATTACTTCCAGTCATCATGCAGAGAGTTCAGTATCCTTGGCGGGGTTGATGAGCTAGCTGCTTTTTTCTCAAGCTTTTTATAAAGCTACTAACCAAATAAGGCCCCCAATATGTGGGCCTTATTTGTACCTGCTTTATATACAATATTATAGCTTTATATTGTTTCGATGTCACTGAGTGAGCAGTTTTCCCTCACCCTTTCTTTGCATTATATTCTTATATTTAAACATTAGGTTTCTCTGGAAGCCTTTATATATCTACGTCTTGGAGCTTTAAAAGGGAGTAATTGACGGCGTTAAAGGGAGTAATTGACGGCGTTAAAGGGAGTAATTGACGGCGTTAAAGGAGCTCTAATATAAACTCCTTTAATATTAAACAGGGAGCTTGCCGTGTCACTCCCTTAATGATATAAAGGGAGTATGAAAAATAACTCCTTAGTTGTTAAATCAAACGCTGTTATAGATGCAAGCTATAGGCTGTCTCTTAACGAGCAGCGACTGCTTCTTTTATGCATATCTCAAATAAAAAAAGGGGATGTGGTTTCTGAGCAGACTGAATTCAATGTGAAAGCTTCCGAATTTTCCGAGAAATTCTCTGTTCCTCTTAAAACAGCCTATAGAGAACTCCAGTCGATTGCAGACAGGCTCTATGATCGCTCAGCTACAATTCATAACCCTGACCCTGAAAAACCCAATATTACCCACCTCAAAACCAGATGGATTAGTTCCATAATGTATGCAGGAAATGGGCAGCTAACACTTGGTTTTGCAGCACACATGATTCCTTACATATCCTTACTGGAAGGTCGTTTTACACGCTATTCTATTGAGGCAATAGCCGGGATGAGCAGTACATACGGCATGCGCTTTTATGAGCTAATGAAGAAATGGCAAACAGAAACAGGCGTCAAGAAAAACAGGTATGAAATAGAGCTCGAAGAACTCAAAGAAATACTCGACTTGAAAAATAAGTACCAGGCTATCAAGGATTTCAAAAAATATGTCTTAGAGCCCGCAATGAACGACATCAAGAATTGTACAGACCTCATTGCTAGCTACACACAGCGCAAAACTGGACGGCGTGTTTCACATCTTATTTTTACTTTTAATGTTGATGAACAGATCAAAATAAAATTAGAAGGCGGAGGGAGTAAGAAAAGGATAATAACTACATCCTATATAGAAAAACATGCCAGGCCAGGTGAAAGCTATGAGCAGGCAGAGAAACGCCTAAAGGAGGGAGCCAAGAAACAGAAATAAGAGATTAGGCGCAGCGTAAGCCACGCCCTACCCCGTTCTGATCGGATGCGGAAACATCCAACCAGAGCTTCACTTAAACGACTACTCAAGGAGTCGAGAAAATGCAAACGCATAGTAACGCATTGCGCCCACTGGTTGGCGTAAATCAAGATAAAACCATCACGCCTGTCTATTCAGACAGTGAATCCATGACCTTCACGTCACACCCCGATCGCCAGAAATATATTCGAGAGCAACGTGCTTACGGCTGGGAAATATTCCTTAGTTTTCAAGGGAAAGATAAGGCCGGCTCAGAACTCTATAACATCACTCGGAGAGCTTTGTAATGGCTATTGCACTGTTTAACGATCAGGACATTCTGGCGGGTCAGAAAATCGGTATTAGCAGCGCTAAGGCGCTTGTTTTAATGGTGATGGCTAGCGGCTTGGGTACCATGAATATTTATCACATGGGGAATTCAATCACCAGTAAGCTACTAGGGCCGGACAGTAATGTTCTCCTGTTCGCCCTGCTCTATTTCATCGCGGCCTGTATCGCTTATATTGAGGTTCCAGTGACAGAAGAAATTGTCACCACGGAGGCACGCGGCCACCGTGCAACCGGTCACCGCTTAATACTAGCTGTGGTTGCCTGTATGGCGATGGGTGGCGGCGTTTACTCCATCACGACCGATGCTGAAGAATCAGACGCCACCCGTACCGCACACAGCACCGCAGAGTCTAGTTTTGAAGACCTTAAGAAAGGGTTGATATCAGATCGGAATTTAGCTCGGTCTAACGCCAAAACCAGCGCTGAAAAAAGCCAAGCCAATAGCGACTATTACAAAGCCCTAGCCGCTTTAAAAAACCAGCTGGCCAACCATCAATCGACCCGCCCTCCTCAACCGATTGAAACGGGTTCGTTTTGGCATTGGTTGTGGGCGTGTGGGTTCTCCTTTCTTTGCTCGGTCGGTGTGATTGTCATTACCGCTTACCTCGCCAAATATCACAAACCGCTCACGGAAATTCCGCGTGTCTTCTTCCGCGTTAAAGAGGAACAAGAATGGCAAATGAATGATGACGATGTTCGAGTGATTCCGGCACAAGTTGACCTCAGCAATGGCTCATCAACAACCGCCGCCAGAGCGTCATTAACCCGCCCTACTTCGAGCCACTCTAAAACCGCCACCGAAAACCGCCCCGAGCTAGACAGCGCCAACGTGGGGGCGGTTTCAGAGGGTGTCAATGAGGCTAGTGGACGTCCACTAAATAACGACCCTGAAAGGGCGGTTAACTATGCGTACTCAGCAGGGCATTATGAAGCGATTAAACAGGCCATTATTGAGCGGGAAATAACCCCTGCACAAAAGCCAGTGATGAGACAATTGATCGCGCTTAATGTGAAACTTTCTGACGATGCCGCACGCACCAAAAAAGCGATTGAGATACTCGAAGACTTGGAAGATGAAGGAGTGATTATTGACAATCCAAAGTTTGGGCAATCAGGCGGTAAGGTGGTGGGTAAATATATCCTAAATCCTGACTATCCGATGGAAGAAGCGAGCGAAGGAATAGGGGAGTTTGATATCGTGACCCGCTGCCCGCAATGCAACGATTACACGGTGACGGATATCGTGGTTTTGATTGAGGAACAGAAGCAGATTGCACGGTGCGAATGTGGTCATAACTATGTCGCTAAGACTCACATGGAAAGCGATTTTAATCCACCCACTGATGCGCTGTTAACTAAAGCCAAAGAGGGCAGGGAAGCAGGCCATTAGTCAACCTATCGACATTCTGTTAAACCAAAAAGGCGGTCTTTATTGATCGCCTTTTTTATTGCTGCTAGTGTGCGTTTTTATCTCATAACAGGAACATGCCATGAAGCCAAAAACAGAAGCAGATATCGATCAACTCATGAAGAAACTTGCCGAGCAAAAAAAGAAACTTGTTCAACATAAAAAGATCGCCTATGCCGAAGGCATTTCCAAAGCGATTAAGGCCGGACACCTTGACGCTAAAGTGATTAACGATGCGTTACACCGTAGCGTCAAATCAAAGAAGGACAGGGCGCTATTAGGGCTTAGCGGCAGCCAGCCTGAAAGCACAGCAACCCCGCCGCCGTTATCGGCCAATCAGTAATTATGCCACTGGCATAATTTCCGCTTGATCAGGCTGGCGATTCCGCCACCCTTCAGAAAACCAAAAGCGTATCGGATTAATTAATCCGCAGATAGCTAGGTACAGCGATTAAAATCGCCTGTACCTAGCTATCTGCCTACTGCTAAGCCCTTAGCACGCAGAGAAACACTCGCGCATTGCCATCCGAGAGGTGTTCCCGCATACTAAAGTCTTCATAGCCCAACGCCCTTTAAGCGTTCAATAAGCCGTCAATATTGTAAATTTATGACGAGATTCCCTGAAACCCGACTGACAAAAATAGGAGACTAACTGATGAAAACTGACCCAAACAATTAGCTGTTTTTTTGCTAATGCAATACCGATTATAGGCGTGACTGGTCCGAGCCTTGTGAATCGTTAAATCACTAAACTGGGGCAAATAGGCGTTAACTTGCCGCTGTCATTTTTTTAAAAAATGATTGTCTGTTCTTACAAAGGTTTCACAAAAAAATGAGCGAATTTGATGTTGAGTTGGAAGTTAAAAAACTCAAGAAACAGACTTCCACTATCCGAAAAAAACAGTTCTACAAATCACGATTAGACCGCTATCAAGGTGAGCTATTAACTTTGCACAAAGCAGGGGCGACTTGTGCAGAGCTACAACGCTTTTTGCGTACCAAAAGAATTAAAGTGGTTCACTCAACGGTTTGGCGATGGCTTGATAAACATGGGTAGATTCGCTTCCCCTGAAAAGCAAGCCGCTCTAGTGATGAAATCTTTACAGGGAAACGTCCTTAAATCCGTTAGAACGGTCAGCAATTACGAGCAGGCATTAACGAAAGTTTCTCAGTACCTTAGAGAAAAACGAATCGGCAGTTTACAAAAAATATCGCCCGCTAAGGCCGTCACTTATTTGGAGCAAAGAGGGCAGGAAGTCGGGCAGAAAACGTTGGATATGGAACGCCAAGCCATCCAGTCCATGATGCAGCATGTGACCCATCAACTTAAACCCGATGAACGCCTTCCAATCATCAAATCAGAACAAGAAACCTCGCTACACTCCCGCGCTTATACACCCGAACAAATTAAGCTCGTTACCGAGCACCAAAGCGCTAAAAGTGCGCTAGCGACTCAACTCGCTTATCAAGCAGGTATTCGAGCACATGAGCTAATCACCTTGCAAAAACTCGACCAGCAACCCGCTGACCTGCGGCCAGTCAGTATTCATAAATTTACAGGGCGGCAAGGTGTCGCCTATTCGGTCAAAGGGAAGGGCGGTTTAACGCGGGAAATTCGTATTCCTTTTGCCTTGTCGCAACAGCTGGAAGCGCGAGCCATTGAACCCATCAACGTCACTGATCGAGGCGTTAACTACCAACAGCATTACGACCTAGCAGGCGGCCAAAAGTGGTCTAACTCATTTAGCGGTGCATCGGATCGGGCGTTGGGCTGGTCACGGGGCGGGCATGGACTCCGGCACAGCTACGCCCAAGAACGCATGAACGAACTCCAAACAACGGGATTATCTGAGCATGATGCATTGGAAACCGTCAGCCAAGAATTAGGGCACTTTCGCCCCGAAATCACCAAGGTGTATCTACGATGATGAATAGAATAATCCCTCTCGTCATTTTAATCGTCCTGTTAGTTTTCATTGATCGCTATTTGGCGGCCAATGATTCAACGTGGTCTTTCCTGATGTCGGTCTGGGCGATGATCGCAGCGTTTATTCTGATTGGTTTTACACTGTGCTATCTCGCTTTGTATAGCTACTTACAAACAACGATCAAGGCCAAACTGGAACCACAGTATCAAACTGAAAAAGAAGCCTACCGTCAATCAGTTGATCACGATGTATCTGAAAAAGAGCGACTGTTTATTCATCGGGAAAAAACGCTGAAAGAAAACGAACTCAACTTCTATCAGAAAGTTGCTGATGGGGAAGGGAAAATAAAAAAGAAGCTGGCCAAAAAAGCGCGTGAACTTGAAGCGGAATTAAAGGAAGCCCACGAGATCAAAGCCGATGCAGAACGCCTGATCATCGAGAAACAAGCAGAGAACGAGAAATACAGACAGTCAGCGTTTAACGCCACCAGTACGGTTAAACGGTTGCGTAAGCGAATAGAGAAGCTGGAGAAGGCGTCCTGAGCGATTACTAGCGATAACCCTGGGCCACTGTGCCGGTCGCGAAATTGATACCATATTCCAAGATAGAGGAGGCGATATTACTACCCATAACGGTCATCATCGGTAGTGTCAGCAGGGAATAACAGGAAGAAAACCAGTACAAAAATAATGCATAAAACCACCAGCAGGATGATCGCAGCGGTAGTTTCGGAAATCGGCTCTTCTATAAACCAATCCATGGTTATTCTCCTAGAAAATCGGTGAAGTTCTAGTGTTCAAACTTGAATAATACCATTAACTTTACGCACTGGGAGCTTAAAGTTAAGAGCGTGTAATTATCACAATAGATAGTACTTTTCAGCCAAAAAAACCCAGCCATAGTTATAGCCATTCCCATGATTTTTGAGCCAGAATAAAAAATGGCTTTACTGTAGGGAGTAAAGCCAATTAAGAGTTTTATGCAATTTATCTATGCTTTTTATATGTGCTTATTGGCTGAGTGATGGTTCATTTTATTTTCAATCGCTGGACAAGGAGTAGCAAGAAAGCCAGTACAACACTAAATGCGGGGTATTTTAGCGCTGCACCAGCAATCTTGCTGGAACATTGAGTAGCCAGAGCTACAAAATTGTTCAGCAATCTATTTTTGTAGCAGCCTTACTTGAAGGTAGAGCGCTGTAACTCCGGCCAGAAAATGTGCCGTGATCTGAATCACCGATGATACAGCACTCTCGAACCAGGTTGGCAGCTTCTCATTTTGAGATAAATACAGGCATATTTTTGGGTTCATTACCCTCAATAATTAGTTCTGACAATGGGTTGTTGCACTCTCCACATTTAAATTGCTTTGGCTGCTTAAGAATCACTTTTTTAAAATATCCTCGGTGTAGTTTCTTCAAATCGAAACTCCCACAGAGTGGGCAATACATTTTCGAAACCATGTTACTCGCAATTACGCTCGGCACTTTCTCTCCTTGGATTGATTACTATCTTACAGTGCTGGAATAACGACACGCACAGTATAGTTAAATTTAAGCCCAGGAATGGCTTAAAATATAAGCAACCATATCAGGAGAACAAAGGAATTATGTGTGCCTATCTAGGGTGCACTCTAAATAGAGTCTTTACCTATGCCAGAATCAGGTCTAAATAGGGTTCGATCCATGGCTATTAGACGGTTCTCTAAAAACCTCTTAGCCCTATTTACACTCTAGGGGGTGTAGGGGGTGAAACCCCATACGATAAACGCTGCGCAGCATACTCCGTTATTCCTCAGAGGAATAAAACTCGATGACAAACCAAACCCAATTAGAAACTAACCCCCTACCTCTGGCAAACCCGCTTGTAAGCCAGTTAGTGTAACAGCGCCTCAGATCGCTTCTAAGCCGTTTTAGTCATCCGAGCCATGGGGTTGCTTGCAGTAGTTTGAACTATTCGTCTGTGCTGGACTGTAGCTCTACACATTCTAGCTAGGGTGAATCGATCCCAGAGGGATTGAGAGGGTTTGCAAAACCATAAACTACTATATGGTTTTGACTGTTGGCTGGGCTTGGTAGAGAAAAAGTTAAAAGAAAATCCATAAATCACTGGCTGACAAACCCCGAAAGAAGAAAAGCAAATATATTTTTAATATTTTTTCCAGTGATCTGTAGAAAACTTAGCCAGATTAAAAATTGACTACTCTTGGTAGTAAATACTAGCTAATTATCTAGGTTATTTAACTTATGACTGTTCCTTATTTGAATACTTATCCACAGGGTAAGCTTATATAAGCGAGTATTATCGCAGCCGTGTCTATTTTTGCAGCACGTACAGTGGTGCGAACCTACGCTTGGCTATGGTATACTCAAAATGAAATTTGGGGTGGTGCTCCCCTCTCGTTTTTTCCACAACGAAGAGGTCAGTATGACTGCTAAGCACCAAGTTAGAAGCTGGAAAGAACAGCTCCATGTATTCTCATCAATTTCAAGATTGATTGGGAATGTATTTAGAGCTGTTCATTACTTCCAGTCATCATGCAGAGAGTTCAGTATCCTTGGCGGGGTTGATGAGCTAGCTGCTTTTTTCTCAAGCTTTTTATAAAGCTACTAACCAAATAAGGCCCCCAATATGTGGGCCTTATTTGTACCTGCTTTATATACAATATTATAGCTTTATATTGTTTCGATGTCACTGAGTGAGCAGTTTTCCCTCACCCTTTCTTTGCATTATATTCTTATATTTAAACATTAGGTTTCTCTGGAAGCCTTTATATATCTACGTCTTGGAGCTTTAAAAGGGAGTAATTGACGGCGTTAAAGGGAGTAATTGACGGCGTTAAAGGGAGTAA
>JBMZDT010000009.1:0-15180 GCA_049614505.1 Leucothrix sp. | reverse complement strand
TGGACGCTGGAGACTTGTTGCGCTAATAACAGCACTCTGCCAAATGAACGTGCTTCCCTGTCCATACTCAATTCAAAATTGTAACTTCTTTGTAGTTGTATTTTCCCGCTTATGTTTCTCACTAGCCTTAGTTGTTTTAGTGCGACTGTTTGGTCCAGCAGCTGTGCTTGGATGTCTTGGCAAGCACGCGCAGCGGCTGTGGTTGCTGCCTCCTTTGCTCTGGCTGAATCAAACCAAAACCAGGCCAAGCCAATCAGAAATAAAATGACCAATATACTACTCATAAACTCTAGACTCAGTAAAATGACGATATGTCATCGTAATGTTAAAAGGTACTAGCATGCTGCCCGATATTCAAAAACTACAAACTATGATTCGCAACGTTGCCCGCGAGGAGATATTGCCACGCTTTACCAATATTGGCTATCAGCTTAAACAAGATGGCAGCTTAATTACGGAAGCAGATTTAATGGCCGATCAGCGCATTCATGAGTATCTGTCAGTGCATTACCCTGATATTGCGTTTATGAGTGAGGAAATGACCTCTGAAGAGCAAGAGTCTTTGCTCGCGAATAATTCGGCCGTTTGGTGCTTAGACCCTTTAGATGGTACGGGTAATTTTGCAGCTGGAGTGCCCATGTTTGCTTCTTCGATTAGTTTAATTATTGATGGCCAAGTTGTTCTGGCAATCACTTACGATGTCACGCGAGACGAAATGTTCTCAGCGGTTAAGGGTGAAGGGGCTTATTTAAACGGGGAGCGTTTGCGTTGCCATTCGCCAACCACTGTGCTTGATGAAGCCATTGCACTGGTTGATTTTAAACGCCTGCCTCAGACGCTTACTTTGAAAATTTTAAATGACGTGCCGTATCGCTCACAGCGTAACCTAGGGTCAAGTGTTTTAGAATGGGCATGGATGTCCGCCAATCGTGGGCAGATTTATTTGCACGGGGGTATGCACCTCTGGGATTGTGCGGCGGGATCGTTGATATTAACAGAGGCTGGCGGCTACTCCTCAACATTAGAGGGTACCCCTGTCACCCAGAGATTATCGGGTAAGCGTTCAGTGGTTGCATCACCTGACCCTACACTTTTTCAAGTGTGGCTCAAATACCTGCAAAATAGTTGATTTTATTCAGCATCTAAAAAAGACTATTGACCAGTTATCTAGGTTAATAAAACATTCAGCTGCAAACACCTATTCTCTCCCCAACGTTCCATATTCGTTATTGTATGTGGGGCTAGTTACCGTTACTAATCAATGAAAATTCCAATGTTTATCAAATGGACTTGAAGTTGGTTATTCTCAATAAATAGTTATAAAAACAATAGTTTGGGGTTAGAAAATGTTAAAAAAGATAGCACTTGGTTTATGTATTTTGACCGTATCAGCAGGCGTTATGTTCAATGTTACTGCGAAGGATAAGCCTTCTTTAGTGAGTGACATGCAGGCGTATCTCGTTAAGACAAATGCACAGGGTAAAGAGTATCGCCAGCCAGCGAAGCAAACTGAGCCTGGTCATATTTTGGAATACAACCTGTCTTATACCAATCAAATGGAGAAGTCGCTTTCTGGTTTGGTTGTCAGTGGGCCGATTCCTGCTAACACAACTTACATTGGGCGTAGTGCCAAAGCGGGTGTGGCAGCCGATTTATTGGTTAGCATTGATGGTGGTGCTAACTTTGAAAGTGAGCCAGTGCGACGTCAAAAGCGTATGGCTAACGGAAAAATGGAAACGGTTGTTATTCCTGCTGAGCAATACACAAATATCCGTTGGAAAGTGAAGCAGCCAATCCAAGGTTTTGGCAAGCAGCTTTATTCTTACCGCGTAAAAGTTAAGTAATACTACAACTGATATTGGTTTTGCAGACCTTAATTGCCCAAGTCTTAAAATAATCAAAGCAATCAATGGCGCTGCACCGAGTTATAGCTTTAACGTAATGAAGCTGACTCAACACTTTCTTTCTTAGAATATATTGATAAAGAGAATAAATAATAATGAAAACAAGAAATCAAATGAAGCCTTTGGCGCGATTGATTGCTGCTTCCCTAGCAGTGGGTAGTATGGCAGGTTTTGGTGCGCAGGCATTTGCACAAACAGCCGCTGGAACACTGATTAAAAACCTTGCAACCGTTACGTACGAAGATGAGAACGGCAATAGCTATTCTGCACAGTCTAACGAAGCAGTGGTCACTGTTGCACCTGTTTACAGTGCAACGATTGAAAATGATAACAACTTATCGGGTGCGCCGGGCCAGACAGTTTACTTCCCACACACATTAACCAATACAGGTAATATTGCAGATAGCTTTACGCTAGCTGCAGATAACGGTGGTGTTGTATACGTCGACAGCAATAACAATGGTCAGCCAGATCCTGGTGAGTCTATTGTTACAGGACCAGTCAATGTGCCCGCAGGTGATCAAGTAAGCTTGGTTGTCGCGTTAGCAGTGCCTACATCTGCAGTAGGTGGGACAACGCTTTCAACGGAGTTAACCGCTACCTCAGCCAACACAACTGTTACGGATTCTGGTGCAAACTCTGATAGTCTTGATGGTACCAACGACGATACGGTAACGGTAGCCACAGGCCCAGTGCTTGTTCTAAATAAGTCATCTGTACATGATGTAGCAAACAATCAGATTACCTATACATTAACCGTGAAAAACAATGGTAGTAGTGACGCAAGTAACGTAAACATTGTGGATGCTTTGCCGGAAGTTGATACTGATGGTGACGGTGTAGCGGATACTCAAGTAACACTGGTTGCTGGTAGTATTACATCAAACGGTTTGGTGAATACAGGTTTAGGTGATATTACACCAACCAGTACAATCGTAGTGAATGAGACAACCAATCCTCTAGGCGATGTGAACCTTGATGGCGATAGCTTGGATGTTAGTGTTGATGCTATTCAAGCAAAAGACGTCACATTGCCAGCAAATACTACAGTATCGGTAACTTATACTGTTCAGTATATGCCTACTTGGAATGCGGGTTCATCGGTTGAGAACACCTTCATGTCATTTGATGATCCAAACGACGATGGCGATCCAACAGATGCTACTGCAGGTCCAGTGCCATCGAATACAACGAATGATGTGATCCCTCAGACTTACGGTGTTGATGCGTTAGATACTGCTACAGGCTTAGGGCTGGGCGTAAATGACGGTGGTGATGATGGTGCTACTGCTGATGACCAATATGTTGATGTTGTTGCAACAGGAGCAGAAGTACTGTTCCAGCACGTGATTACCAATAATGGTAATGGTGATGATACATTCAATGTTAATGTGGCTAATAATGCAACAGATGGCTTCCCGGCAGGTACTGTGTTCACTTATTGGGATTCCACTGGAACCGTTCAGTTGACAGATACTGATAACGACGGCTTCCCAGATACAGGCATGCTAGCCTCAGGTGCCAGTGAAACCATCATGGTTAAAGCGGATCTACCGGCAGGTATTTCTGGTAACCCAGGTGGTGATTACAATGCGACGCTAACCGCTACGTCTTCTGCTGATCCTAGTTCAACGCCTCAGTCAGATACTACTGGGTTACGATTAGGTGCAATTACACCACCAGGAGTGGATATCGCCAACGTCACTGCGGGTCAAGGCTCTGCTTTTGCTGATGGTTTCAATGATGGCAACGCAGAAAATGCACAAGATGAAGCACCTGTTGTACTAGCCTCTGCTGCAGTCAATAGTACTGTGACTTTCGATCTACATTTGGCAAACGAATCAGGTAGTGCAGATTCATTCTTGCTAGGTACAGGTAATGTACCAGCGGGCTGGAGTGTTGTATTTAAAGATGCTTCCGGTAATGTTATTACAACAACACCGTTAGTACCTGGTAATGGCGTATTTGCTTACACAGCAGAAGTGACTATTTCAGCTGATCCAGCTGAAGCATTGGCTAACTCTGATCAAGTAGGCGCGGTCGATGGTTATGATGCGGCTAATGACGGCACCACAGCATACACAGGAACAGACTCTGACCTTGATTACCAATTAGACTTTACAGCAACATCTACTTCAACGCCTGGTGTGGCTGATAGCGTCACTAACGCGGTAGATATTGATGATGTTCGTGAAGTTGTTATCACACCAAATGGTCAGAACCAAGTTCAGCCAGGTGGTACGGTTGATTACAGCCATAAGCTTGAGAACAACGGTAACCAAACTGAAGTAGTTGAAATGACGCCTTCAAACACCCAGCCTGGCTGGACAACAGTAATTAATGTTGATACTACAGGTGACGGTGTTCCAGACAGTGTGCTGAATGCTCCACCTTCTGGTACAACAGTAATCATCAAAGGTGTGGATGACAACGGCAACATAGTTGATATTGAAGTTACCGATGCTGATGGTGATGGTATCCCAGAGCTCAACTTAGAGCCTGGTGAAAACGTTAATATGACCACGACTGTTACTGCGCCTTCTAACGCGCCTTTGGGTACTGTTGATTCGTCGACTGTTAGTGTAACTGAGGCAGGTGGTACGCCAATTACGTCAGCGTCAGATCAGACAACGGTTTTATTAGGTCAGGTACGTCTTGATAAAACAGCAGCGATTGACTTGGGCTGTGATGGCACACTCGATTCTGGTTTCTTAGCAACTCAGACAATGCAGGCAGCACCTGATGACTGTATCGTTTGGAATCTGACAGCAACTAACGAAGGTACAGCGACGGTTAAAAATGTTGTCATTTCGGATGCGGCACCTGCCTTTACAGATTATGTTCTAGAGTCAATGATGTTCTGTCATGGTAATGGTTGTACTGTTTCTACTGTTAATGATGCATCTAACACTGACAATGGTACTTACACAGCGGGTTTGATCAAGTTCTTTGCTAACAATGGCGCATCAGATCCTGCCGCAGGTATTGGTGGTGAGTTGGTCGCTGGTGAGCAAATGACTGGACAGTTCACTGTTAAAGTTCAATAAGTAATATAAGCAGTTGATTTTCTCTTGCCCGAGGGTTGGGCAAGAGGATTTCTGAATATCTCCCCAGCACTGTGGAGGTATTCAGAAGTCTCAAGATCTCCCCCCAGATCCGGCTTACTACGTCCGGGAACGAAAAATTATAACAATAACTGGTAGTTTATAATGCGAATTGCTAATTGGTTTAGGGCTGCATCCCTCTGTCTTCTTGTTTTAGGTATAGTGAGTGGTTTATCACCATTACATGCTAAAACCCCTTCAGGTACTGTCATCACGAATCAGGCTGAGATTGCTTGGTTTGATACATCTGATGGTTCGGTTAAACGTGCTTACTCAAATGTATCTAGTGTTGTTGTGGCAAAGCAGTACAGTCTCTTGCTTGAGTCAGACAATATTCGGCATACCACGGAAAGTAAGAAGGTGGATTTCCCTCACCGCTTAACCAATACGGGTAATACTGACTCTTTTTATGAGGTTCGGGTCAAGCATAAAACAGGCGATTCTGGTGACCTATCAGCAATCACGGTCTTTACCGATAGTAATGGTAATGGTGTCACTGATGCGGGTGAGCCAGAATGGGCAACGGTGCCTTGTATTCCTGCAGAGCCTAATGTGAGCTGCTATAAAACAGGACGCTTAGACCCCAGTGAATTAGTAGAGTTTGTTGTGGTTGGTTTTACCCCATCAAATGCGCTGACGGATGATGAGTATCAGATGAACGTGCGCACTTTCCCATGGCATTATGATCAAATCATCAAAAATACCAGTGATGTAAAAACTGATGAGGAGCGTGTGACTAGCCCAGAGTTTGCATTGGCAATCACAGAATCTGGGCTACCAGAGCAATGGGTAAATAACGATGTTGTTGACATTATTGATGGTGCTGTCCTGACTCTAGTCAAAACGGCTTCGCCTAACTGTGGTGTACCCGTCAAGGGGGGCGAAGCAATAAGATATCAAATTGGTTTTACGAATACGGGTGATGAGTTACCTGTTAGTAAGCTTGTTGTAATTGATGGAGACGACGTGAGTGGCGTTATCTTAGAGGATAAGATTCCTCCGAATGTTGCTCTAAAAAATACGCCATTGCCGGTTGCAGTGCCCAATCAAAGTATTGTGCTAGTGCAATTAGTTCAAGATGAAGATACTTCGCGCTGGACTCGATTTAGTAATTGGAACGGCCGTGACATTGTATCAAAGGTTGGGTTGTACATACCTGCCAATCAGATGCAGCCTGGTCAGAGTGGTCAGCTGAATTTCAGTGTAACCATTAACCAAAATGTCACGACGTCTACTGTGTACAACCAAGCTAAGTTTGACTTGGTTGATGGTGGTGAGCCTGAGTTTGTCAGTAACAGTGTTTGTACAACTATCGAACCTGGTAATACTAGAGACGGTGAAGGTAATCAACCTGGTGCTAACCTAGATGCGACAGTTCGCTTTTTAACGCCTACCTTAGATATCAAGCGGGATATTACCCAAAATGGCGGTGTTCCAGATTTTGCCAACGATGCCCATTTTGTTGATGCGGATATTTACCGCCTTGAAGGTAGCAACAATGTTAGTGGCAATGGGTACAGCATTAATCGTGATGGTGTCTATATTGAGATGAAATCAAGCGCGGTTAATATTTCTGAGGACACTGCTGATCGTATAGAAGTAACAGTGGCTTCGGCAACAGGCGATACCGTGAAAGTGATGTTGCTAGAGACGGGTCCAAATACGGGTGTTTTCCGCAGTGTCCACCAGATTAGACTAAGTAATAGTGATACAGGCTCAGGCCGTAGCTGCCCTGCGAGTTCATCAGTGCCTAATTATTCGGCATCAGAACCAAACTGTGTGCTAAATGGATCCCCTGATGGCAATTTAACAGTAACAGCGACTGTTTCATTAAATAATGGGGCTCGAACATTAACCGTCTTAGAAGATGCAGCATTAATTGACCCTCTGGGTATTGTGTTTGACTCTGCTTATAACACTGAAGTAGAGGGGGCCCAAGTTTGGATTCGCAATGAGGACGGAACAGTGGCGTTAGACCCACTAACAGATAAGCCTTACGCACCCCAAGTAACTGGGCCAGATGGAAAGTATCAGTTCCCATTTCTTTACGCCAATCAGAACTATTATTTGGATGTGGTTCCACCTGCACAATACACATTCCCAAGTAAGGTTCCATCAACGAGCTTTGTGTCGCCAGCAAATGGCCCAGGGCGTATGGTTAATGAATTTTCATATGGCAAGGATGGCTTTAATCAAACGCCAAGCAGTGGTGTATTTACACTGACTAAATTGTTAATTGTCGATATTCCACTTGACCCAGAGTTGGATACTGATCTGTCTTTGAGTAAGTCTTCATCACTGACTGAAGTGGGTATTGGTGGAACCATCAGTTACACAATTAAGATTAAGAATCATTCAGGCCAGCGTCTGTATGCGGTAAAAGTTAAAGATACATTACCTCGCGGTTTTAATTATGTAAGTGGTTCAGCAACGTTGAATGATAAGGCAATCGCTGACCCGGCCGGTGCGCCAAGACCAAATTTAACATTCACGAACCTGCCTTTTATCTCAGGTGCAGCAGATGGTGAGCTTGATTTCATAGAACACTCGTTAAAGTATAGTGTTAGGACTACCGCAGGTGCCATAGGCAGTGACGGGGTCAATAGTGCGATTGGTTCAGGCAAGTCGCCAACAGGCGTGCCGATTATATCTAACATGACGAAGGTGAGGGTTAAGATTCAGCGAGAGGGTGTGCTTGAGGATAGTGGCATCATCTTTGGTAAAGTCTTTGTTGATGCTGACTGTAATAATGTCCAAAACGGTGGGGAATGGCCTATTGGTGGCGTTAAGCTGTACTTGGAAGATGGTACTTGGGTGATTACAGATGCCAATGGACAATATAGTTTATATGGGCTTGAATCACACAGTCATGTCATCAAAATTGATCCCATTACATTACCTGAGGGTATCTTTTTTAAGCCAACAGATAATCGCCAAATGGCTGATCCAAACAGTCGTTTGGTTGATTTAACAGCAGGTGAGTTTCATCGAGCAGACTTTGTAGCAACCTGCCCAAAAGAGAATCAGCAAGAGATATTTGATGAGATTAAAGCACGTAATACAGGTCAAACCGACTGGATGCTGCAAAGCGCTCAGAAGTATGATCCCTCTAAAGATAATGTGGTTGGAAGCAGTGTAGCGGCGGATGGTGATTTATCTAGTGGCCGAGAAAATAAGCCAATATTGCACAAGGGTGATAAGCAAGTTGGCCGTAGTCTAACAACAGGTTATTCGATTCAAACAGCGCAGTTTATTGATAAAGTTGCTGCGGAAACAGCACTCACGAAATTGCCAGAGGCATATAAAAACAAAGCGTTTGTTTTTCCTGTGGGTGACTTCTATACCGTGCGTATCGGCTTCGATCTAGAGAAAAAAACAGCCAAAGCTAAACTGCGTGAAGCTGAGTTAGGTGCTAAAGCGAAAGTTGTTCCAACGATTTATGAGCAGATGACTGATGAGGTTGCTGACCGTTTAGAAACACCACGTGGTATAGCTGTTATGACGCCCGCTAAGGAAGTGGTTAAGACAATCACTAACCAACAAGCAAAGTCTGGAGCTTGGTTGTGGCCAAAAGCTAAAACGAGTTTAGATGGTCGATTCATGGTGGTTGTCCGCAAAGGCGTGACACCTACATTGATGGTTAATGGTAAGGCTGTTCCGAAGTCTCAGATGGGAGAGCAGATTGAGAACCGCCGTGAAAAAGCACAAGTTGTCGCTTGGTATGGTGTCAAATTGGATCCTGGAGTAAACAAACTAAAAGTTGTTGCAAAAGATTCATTTGGTAATAAGCGTGTGTTGGCTAAAGGTGATTTTACTCGCCCCGTTTCAGCACATACGTTAAAGATAACGAGTAGTACGGATCAACTACCTGCAGATGGAGGTCGCTCGTACTTACCTATTACAATCAAGCTGCTCGATAAAAATGGTTATTTAGCACGTGGTGTTAACTTCGTCACTATTGAAGCCAGTGATGGGCAGTGGGTTGAAAGAGATATCCAGAGCCAAAACCAGGGTCGTCAGGTTCGTGTGGTTAATGGCTTGCGTGTGGTTAACTTACGAAGTTCAGAGCGTAGTGGTGATGTTCGTGTTCGTATATCAGATGGTTCCATGCGAGATGAGTTGAAAATTGTTCAAATTGCACCACTGAGACCATTAATCGCGGTTGGTTTGATTGAGATCGGTGGTCATGTGTTTGATCGTGGACTTAATTCACCCATGACGAGTAAAAAAGATCATGATGCGCGATTAGCGGGTTTCATGAAAGGTAGAGTGCGCGGCGATATGCACTTAACCCTTTCAGTTGATACATCAAAAAATACTGATGCAGTGCTATTTCGTGATATCAATCCAAATAAGTCCTACCCCATTCATGGTGATAGCTCACAGCGAGGCTATGAAGCACAGGGTCGCAGTAAGGTGTATGCGAAGCTTGAAAAGAATAAAGACAGTATTCTGTGGGGAGATTTTGCAACGGATAGGGCGACTATTAATGAAGATGTTACCCGTGTTCAACGTAGCCTAACGGGTGCTAATGTCATTGCTAAAGGCGATAAGACCGAGTGGCAGTTCTTTGTGTCAGAGCAGGACGAAGAGAGAGTCGTTGAGCAAATTCGTGGTAAAGGGGTTGCCTTAAATTATAGGCTCACCAATGTGCCACTAGTGGTTAACAGTGAGACGATAGAAATTATTACAGTGTCTCGAGACAACCCGGGTATCGTACTTGACTCAAAGACGTTGAATCGTTTTGGTGACTACACACTGGATAGCGTGACTGGTGAGTTAAGTTTCAGTGAAACGGTGCCAACCAGCGATGCTAGTCTTAATCCTGTACATATTAGGGCGAGTTATGATGTTGAAGGAGCAGGTAAAGCAGGCGACTATACGGTTGCAGGAGCGCGTTTAAAACATCAAATCAAGCCAGGGTTTAAGGTTGGTTTAAGTTATACCGTGGATCAGCACGATACCTCAGGGTTTGAGCTTTATGGTGCTACTTTTGACTATAAAGATGATCATGGCCTGATTGTGCGAGGTAGTCTGGGCCAGTACAAGCCGATTGACACTGCTAAGGACACAGGCATTGCCGGACGTTTCCACCTTGCGAAGCAATGGGAAAATAAGTCCACAACATCAATTACTCTGGGGCGAGCAACTAAAGGTTTTACCAACTCAGCTTCTGGAATTTCAGAGGAGAGAGAAGAGCTTAGGATTAAACATGAACTGAATCTCTATAAGAGTTTAGCAGTGGATGTGGAAGCGATTCATAGTCGAAACCTTGCTAATAACGACACTGAGCAGAGTGTTGGGGTAACTGCCAATGTGAAGCTGAAAGGTTGGACAATGAAGGGGGGAGTTCGTCACATTGAGCAGAATAAAGCCTCGGGTGATGAGCGTTTCCAGACCTTTATTGTTGGTGCGAAAAAAGCCATTAATATTGCGGGTAGAGCAGGTTCTTTAGAAGGTGAATATGAACAAGACTTTGATAGTACTGAGCGCCGTAGAATTGCACTGACTGCTGACATGCAGGTACATGAAAAAGTAAAGATATATGCCAAAGGCGAGCGTATCAATAGCTTGTCTGGAGTTAGTGGCTTGTCTTCAAGTACGGGTGCTCAGGATACGTTCTCAGTAGGTGTTAAATCTAATTTGCTACCTTCAACAGAGTTATTCTCAGAGTACCGGGTACGTGGTGGCATTAGTGGCCGTGATCTTGAGACTGCTTCGGGTATACGAGGAACTTATGAATTGAGCAAGGGCCTTTCAGTATCACCACACTTTGAAGTGGTTAAAAACTTAGAAGGCTCTGGTAGCGATTCTGTTTCTGCGTCGATCGCTTATAAAGACTCACGCGACGCTAATCGTATTTCAGCACTCCGCCTAGAAACAAGGCATGATGATAGTCGTGAGTACTATGGTTTACAGGCCGATTATGTCCAGCGCCTGAGTGCGGATTGGAGTGCTTTGTTTAAAGATACTTTACGCTATGAGTCTCCAACGGCTGGCAGTGATTTGCTTAACAATACACTAACCCTAGGATTGGCCTACAGACCTCGCCGTGAAAATAAGCAACATGCGTTGTTCTTCTATCAAAACAAGGAAGAGCGAGGAGGCGATAATGGTGACTGTAGTACGCACATTCTTTCGACACACCAAAACTATGAAATCAAAGAAGATGTTCTTCTCTCTGGTCGTTTAGGTGGAAAGAAAGAAGACTGTAACGGTAGTGAAAGTGATGCTGTCATCTTAGACGGTCGTCTGACCTGGGACTTGACGAATCGTTTGGATGTGGATGTTCATGCTGGTGTATTAGGTACCAATGGTTTACAGGAAAAGAACTATTCTGTAGGAGCAGGTGTAAATTACCTAGTTCGTAAGAATCTACGAGTGGGGGTGGGTTACAACATAAAAGGATTTAAGGATGATGATCTTGACCCAGATAATTTTAATGATAAGGGTGTTTATCTAGGTTTGAAGTATAAATTTGATGAAAATAGCCTCAACTGGCTGACAGGAGAATAATAATGAAAAGTCTAAAGTTGGTGAAGAGTTTCCTGCCAGTCGTTGGCGCGATAACTCTAGTTAGTGGATGTTCAACGACTAACGATATGTACGGTAAATATGAAGATATTTGCGAAGTTCCAAAAGCAAAAACAGTGGAGCGCGTAAAAGTTGTAAAAGAGGTTGTTGAAAAAGAGAAAATTGTTGAGAAAAAGGTACCTGTTGAGAAAATAAAGTACGTTGACCGAATCAAAGAAGTTGCCAAAGTTGAATATGTTGACCGTATAAAGGAGGTGCCTAAAATCCAATATGTTGAACGTATTAAAAAGGTTGAGGTGCCGAAAGTTAAATACGTCGATCGTATTAAGAAAGTTGAAGTACCTAAAATTAAGTATGTTGATCGTATTAAAAAGGTGCCGACGATTAAATATGTTGATCGTGTAAAAATTAAAGAAGTGCCTAAGATTAAGTATGTAGATCGCGTAAAAACAGTGAAACAGATGATACCAGGCATTACCTGGGAACCAGCAGTGTATTTTGGTTTCGATCTTGCATCATTGGTGCCCACAGAGCTTGCAAGGCTAGATAAAGACTTAGTGGTGTTACGTAAAAATCCGAGTTTGAAACTGAGTGTACAGGCATTTACTGATAGCAAAGGTTCAAATCGGTATAATCGTAATTTAGCACTGCGCCGTCAACAAACAGTGGTGAACTACTTAGTTTCACAAGGTTTACCAAAGAACCGGATCTTAATGACTCCATTAGGTGAAGAGTTGCCAATATTGGGTAGCAGTGCAGCAGAACGCGTCGTCAATCGTCGTGTTGAGTTAATGTTGTTGGATGCAGCAGGGCGTCCACTTAGTTTGTCAATCCAAACTAAATAGCAGCATTTTATCTAACAACGCTCCCTTGTTCTTCGAGGGAGCGTGTTAACCGGGTATGGGGATATACGGCAACGTGCAATAAAGGCTTGAACAATGATTAAAAATAAAAGAAGTCGCAATTTAATAAATTACCTGATGGTGTTTTTGGTACTGATTTCAAGTTCAGTTTCAGCTGAAGCACCAGCCGTTGGTACGGTGATAAAGAATCAGGCAACCGCCACCTATAAAGATTCTTCTGGGGTAGAGCAAACCACAACATCAAACCTTGTAGAAACAGTTGTGCAACAAGTAGGTGCTTTTTTACTAGAACAAGACCAGTCGCGTTATGGTATTGCAGGGCAAGTGGCTTCATTTCCACATGTGTTAACCAATACAGGTAATGGTGATGATAGCTTTGCGCTTACGGCAGTCGATATTCTTACTACTGATGACTTTAATTTTACTGACATCAAAATCTATCCTGATACGAATCAAGACGGTGTAGCGGATAGTAATATCGCGATTACGAGTACGGGCACGTTATCTGCCGATGAGGCTTTCTACTTTGTTGTTTCAGCAACCGTGCCAGCAAGTGCAACGAACAATCAAGTAGGTAACCTAACGGTTCAAGGTACCAGTGCATTTAGCAGTGTTATAAAGACTAACATAGATACCGTTACCGTATCCGATAAAGCGGTTATCCGCGTCACTAAAAGCATTAGTAGCAATAGTGGTCAGGCAGGTAGTGGGCCTTACACAGTGACTTTAACCTACAGCAATCCAAGTACAGTTGATGCCACCGATGTGACGCTGATTGATGCTTTGCCAAGCGGTATGACTTATGTGCCAGGTAGTGGACGCTGGGGCTTATTAGGGTCTGGTTCTGTGTTAACGGATAGTGATAAAACAGATACCCAAGGCATAGCGACTGAAACAGTCATTTATTGTGCCTATGATGCGACCTGTACGGGGCTTTATGAAGCGTCACAGGATGCTGATAGTGACAGTACCAATCAAGTTACAGCGATCATCGCAACTGTTGTGTCAGGTGATAGCGGTACGATTACGTTCTCAGTTAATCTGGATGCCAGTCTAAGCGCTTCTACGTTAACTAATATAGGTGAGTTCTCCTATAATGATGGAACAGCTGTCATTACTGATCAAAATACTAATGAAGTTCCCATTGAAGTGCTTTCTCAGCCAGGCGTTGTTGCTAATGGTTCAACATCCAGTAATGTTGATGGGACAGGTGAGTCTGTTACGCAGACTGTTGCAACATTAGGTAGCACCGTTGCGTTTGATAATGTCATTTGGAACACAGGTAATGATACAGATATCTTTGATATTAGTGTTAATGAAGCAGGGGCAACGTTCCCGCCAGGTACAACCTTTACGTTGTATAAAAGTGATGGGTTTACTCCACTACTCGATAATGACAACTCAGGAGAAGTTGACACGGGGCCATTGGCAGCAGGTGGCTTTTACGTTGTTGTTTTGAAAGCTCGTTTGCCAATGACGGGGAGTGCTGTTGGTAATGCTGGTTATGACGTGACTAAAACAGCAACATCTGCCATTGATCCTTCAGTTAGCAACTCAGTTACTGATCATCTTGATGAAATAACGGGTAGTGACGTTGACCTTACCAATAATGCGGCAATGGGCAATGCTGCTGCTACTGGTGTTGGTCCTGGGCCTTTAGCCGTTGCACAAACGACGATAAATGTTGCACCAAAATCATCTGGTGTGTTTATGCTCTACGTGAATAATACTAGTACGGTGGCAGATAGCTTTGACCTGACTTATAGTAAGGATGACCCTTTTGTTGCAGGCACATTGCCAGCAATGTGGGCGGTGTCTTTTCATGCTGATGGTGGTGCTAACGACTGCTCTGTACTCGGGCCTGTAATCAACAATACATCTATTGTGGCACCAAGCAGTAGCAAACTGATCTGTGCCCAAGTGTCAATTGCAGAAGGGGCTAACTTTAGTAATTCTCAAGTTAGTATTTACTTCCGAGTTTCTTCGCCGTTAACGGGGGCGAGTGATATTAAGCATGATGCTGTATTTATGACAGCAGTAAAAAAACTCATCTTGGAGCCTGATAGCTATGCGCAAACAGAACCTAGCAATAGTGTGGTTTATACACACCGCTTGAATAACCCTGGTAATACGCCTTACACAGGGCTGACTTTAGCCAGTACAGATACTTTATCGGCCGATGGTTGGAGCTCAACATTGTATGAAGATACTGACGGTGATGGTGTATTGACAGTAGCGGACTTACCTGTAGGTAGCTATACACTCAACCCAGGAGAAACTCGGGTTATTTTTGCCAAGGTGTTTGCGCCGGCAGGGGCAACGTATGGTGCTACAAATGTGACAGATATATCCGCTACTGGTAGTACGAATACTGGCGTTATCGTCGTCGAAACAGTCACAGCACAAGATAGGACAACGGTTGCAAAAAGTAATATGAACATTACAAAGCGTCAGGCACCAGATGTTGACTGCAATGGTACTGCTGACTCAGCATTTAGTTTTAATGCTTTTCAAGCTAAGCCTGATACCTGTGTGTTGTATAACTTAACGACAACTAACAATAGTACTTACCCAACACATAACGTGCGTATTGATGATTTGATCCCAGAGTTTACAAGCCACTTCACTGCATTGGGAACTTTGCCAACTATTTCGGTAGGCGCTATGACATTAAGCCCAGCAGATGGCTCCACGGGCTTAATCGGTGGTAATGCTGGTACGGTACAGCCAGGAGGATCGGTTACATTGATCTTTGGTGTACGGGTAGAATAATTT